>CAYRQA010000042.1:0-13239 GCA_964426285.1 uncultured Lachnospiraceae bacterium
TCGGTCATCGGCATGAAGTGCATCAAGATGGAGCTGGGCGAGCCCGATGCATCGGGCAGACGCTCGCCTGTTGAAGTAGCGGGCAGTGAATTTGTGCTCGACGTTGACTGCGTCATCATGTCGATCGGCACTTCGCCCAACCCGCTGATCAAATCGACCACCGCAGGGCTCGAAGTGAACCGCCGCGGCGGCATCATCGTCGAGGAGGAGACGGGCGCGACCACCAAGTCGGGCGTTTACGCCGGCGGTGACGCGGTCACCGGTGCGGCGACCGTTATCCTCGCTATGGGCGCAGGCAAAACTGCCGCCAAAGCGATCGACGACCAGCTGAGTAAGTGAGTATATGTGGGGCTCACACCCCGCCAAGGGGCTTTGCCCCTTGGATTCCCACCCGCTTTCTTAAAAGAAAGCGGGGCAAAGAACTTTATTTAAGGGCGGCAAGTACTTGCCGCCCGAACTAATATCTACAGGAAAGCCAAAGCCAAGTAGGATGAGGGGGAGCTTGAGAGGAGGGCATCACTTCGCTTCGCGAAGTGCGAAAACTTCGGCGTCCCCGATGATTTCTACCTCCTTTCGATACACTATTTGTCCAAATCCTGCGGGCAGGCAGGATTTGTTCCTTTTTCCTTCAACTAATCTGACAATAACCCGTGTTATTTCGAAAAATCCCTTGCTTTTTCGCACTAATAATGCTATAATAGTCTCATGATTACAATGGGATAGGTGGGTAAACTCATCATCCCGATTAACATGGAGAAAACGCATGGGACTTTTGATCGTTCTGCTGATTTCGATCCCCTTCGGGGTCGCGCTCTTGCAGGCTCTTATAAAAAATAACACACTGCGTAAACTGGTCACCTATTTGGGCAGCGGGCTGCTGATTTTCACCGCACTTGCCTTTGCAGTCGCATGGTTTGTCGGTGACGGCACGGTCACGGTCGACAGTATGCCGCATTTCATCAGCTATGCCATGCTCGCGGTCGAATTCTGCCTGCTCGCATTGATCGTGTGGCTGTCGGTCAAGCATAAAAAATATTACTGCATCGTCCTCTCGGCGTTGCAAACACTCGCCGTTGCATGGCTCGAGCTCTTCGGGATGCAGTATGCGCCCGAGGGTGCGCATCACGCGACATATATTTACATCGATCGCCTGACGGTGCTCATGTGTCTGATCGTGGCAGTGGTCGGCGGGCTGATCTGCATCTACGCGGTTGGCTATATGAACGACTATCATCACCATCATACCGACGTAAAGGACAGGCGTCCCTTCTTCTTCACCATGCTCTATGTCTTTATCGGTGCGATGTTCGGACTGGTGCTTTCCTCGAACCTGATTTGGGTATACTTCTTCTGGGAGATCACAAGCGTCGTCTCCTTCCTGCTCATCGGCTACACCAAGACGAGTGAAGCAATGAATAACTCCTTCCGCGCACTTTGGATGAACCTGCTCGGCGGACTTGCCTTTGCAGGTGCGATCCTCTATTCGACCCTTCGACTGGGTGTGGAGGAGCTGCAGCAGCTCACCGCATTGGGCAACGACGAAGCGATCCTGCCGATTCTGCTCCTCGCATTTGCGGGACTGACCAAATCGGCACAGCTCCCCTTCTCGAAGTGGCTGCTCGGCGCGATGGTCGCACCGACCCCGACCTCG
The DNA here is from genome assembly GCA_964426285.1 of uncultured Lachnospiraceae bacterium. Lineage (GTDB taxonomy): Bacteria > Bacillota > Clostridia > Oscillospirales > CAG-272 > CAKSQF01. The sequence goes on from CAYRQA010000042.1 coordinate 1,652, forward strand.
GCACTCCTGCACTCGGCGACGATGGTCAAGGCAGGCGTTTACCTGCTCCTGCGTCTCTCGCCTGCGATGGCGGGGAATGCGGCGGGCATTATGGTACAGCTCGTCGGCGGGCTCACTTTCCTCTCTGCCAGTATGTTCGCGATCACCGAAAGCGACGGCAAAAAGGTGCTCGCATGGTCGACGGTCTCCAATTTGGGGCTCATTACTGCCTGCGCAGGCGTCGGTACAGCCGAGACGGTCTGGTCGGGCGTGATCCTGCTGATCTTCCACGCCGTATCAAAGGCGCTTCTCTTCCAGACGGTCGGTGCGGTCGAAAACGAGATCGGCAGCCGTAATATCGAAGATATGCACGGGCTCTACCGCAGACTGCCCGGACTGGCAAGCGCACTGCTCATCGGCATTGCGGGGATGTTCCTTGCACCCTTCGGAATGCTGATCGCCAAATGGGAGGCGCTCACCTCCTTTATCGACGCAGGCGGCGTGAGTATGCTGCTCGTCGCAGTGGTCGCTTTCGGCTCTGCAACGACCATGCTCTACTGGACGCAATGGCTGACCAAGCTGCTTTCGATCCCCGCGGGGACCGAACGGCAGAAGAGCCATACCCCCCGACCGGTTCGCCTGTCGCTGGTCATTCACGTTTTGCTGATGCTGGCACTCTGTGCGACCTATCCGCTCTTCTCCGAATATTTCATCACCCCGATGCTCCATGACATCGGTTTTGTCGGCGCGCATCAGCTGCTCTCGCTCTCCGACCGTGTCGTGATGGTGCTCATGCTCGTGGCGATCTTTATTATTCCCGCCATCGGATGGATGCTGTCGCGCAAAGCGCACTTTGAAAAGAGCAAGCTCTATATGTCGGGCGTCAACCGGGGCGACCACCGTCATTTCACCGATTCCTATCGTCAGCCCAAGAAAATGTACTTCTCCAACTGGTATCTCACCGATATTTTCGGGGAAGGCAAGCTCATGAAACCCGCCGTGCTGATTTCGATCTGCTTCATCCTCTTCTGTCTGGCGCTTTCGATCGGAGGTGCATTCTGATGGTCTATCTTTATCGCATTCTCTGGATGCTTGCTTATATCCTGCTTGCGCCCTTCCTCGGTGCACTGCTCAGCGGGCTTGACCGCAAGCTGACTGCCCGAATGCAGGGCAGAAAGGGACCGACCGTTCTGCAGGCATTCTATGATTTTTCAAAACTGCTGCACAAGCAGACGCTCGAGGTCAACCGTTATCAGTTCATGCTCCTGCTCTCCTTCCTCATATTGGTGATCGGAACGGGGGCGCTCTTCTTCGGCGGCTTTGACCTGCTGCTGATCTTCTTCCTGCTCACGACCGCTTGTATGTTCTATGTGCTGGCGGCGACCGTCACCAATTCGCCCTATTCGCAGCTGGGGGCACAGCGAGAGCTCATGCAGATGCTTGCCTACGAGCCGATGATCCTGCTCAGCGCAGTCGGCTTCTATATGGCGCAGGGCTCCTTCAAGGGGATGGATGCATTTTCGGCTGATCTGCCCGCCATCGTCAAGCTGCCGGGTGTCTTTATCGGACTGGTCTTCGTGCTGACCATTAAACTGCGCAAGTCTCCCTTTGACCTGTCTACCTCGCATCATGCGCATCAGGAGCTGGTCAAGGGTGTCAATACTGAATACTCGGGACGGATGTTCGCAGTCGTCGAGCTTTCGCACTGGTATGAGAATATCTTTCTCTTTGGTTTGGTGGGGCTCTTCTTCATTTCGAATGACTGGTGGAGCATTCCGCTTGCGATCGCAGCCTGCGCACTGGTTTGGTTCATGGAGATCCTCATCGACAATTCGAGCGCGCGTGTCAAATGGAATACCATGCTCTCCTCTGCATGGGGTGTGACCGTTGTCTGCGGAGTTCTGAACCTGCTCGTGCTCGAACTGCTCAAATAAAGGGTTGAAATTGCTTTAACTGCCACGAAAGGAAGAATAGAATGGCTAAACTGTATAAATCCCCGTGGATCATGCACTACGACGGGACGAGCTGCAACGGCTGTGACATCGAGGTGCTCGCCTGTCTGACACCGCTGTACGACATCGAGCGCTTTGGCGTGATCAATACGGGTGATCCTCGGCAGGCGGATATCCTGCTCATTACGGGCGGGGTCAATTACCTCAACGAGCCTGTCGTCAAGCAGATATACGAGCAGATGCCCGACCCCAAAGTGGTCGTGGCGATCGGAATCTGCGCCTGCAATGGCGGTGTGTTTAAAGAATGCTATAATATAAAAGGCGGAGTGGATACCACCATTCCGGTAGATATCTATGTGCCCGGCTGTGCCGCACGCCCCGAGTCGATCATCGACGGCGTGACGCAGGCGATCGCACTGTTGCAAAAGCGCTACGAAGAGAAGGGGGACTGACCGATGAAAGAAATATACGAACCCATTCAGGTAGGTCCCGGTGTGCTCAGACGAGATCTGGAGCAGGCGAGAGCCGACGGCTGGCGTCTGGTACAGGCGCACGCGAGCAGTGCGCCCGACGGCTATCATCTCGTTTACTCTGTGGCAAAGGACTACGAGATCGTCCATTATGAGATGCACGTCTTTGCCGATACCGAGGTCGAGAGCGTCAGTGATATTTTTCCTTCAGCTCAGCTGTACGAGCAGGAGATGGCAGAGCTTTTCGGGGTGAAGATCGTCAGACAGGCGACCGAACCGCCTATCAAGCTCTATCATCTGCCCACCGATGCCCCCATGAAGTAAATCAATGAACAAAACAAGCCGAGCAATCGGCAGGAGCAAGCTATGAGTGAAAGAACAGTTGTCCCCTACGGTCCGCAGCACCCCGTGCTGCCCGAGCCGATCCATATCGACCTGGTGCTCGAGGACGAGCGTGTGGTCGAGGCGATCCCTTCCTTCGGATTTGTCCATCGCGGATTGGAGGGGCTCGCCCAAAAGCGTGATTTCAATGACTATCTCTATGTAGTCGAACGAATCTGCGGCATTTGCAGCTTCATGCACGGGGTAGGCTACTGTGAAGCAGCCGAATCGATCCTCGATATCGAGATCCCGCGCAGAGCAAAATACCTGCGCACCATCTGGAGCGAGCTGTCCCGTCTCCACAGCCATCTTTTGTGGCTCGGGCTGTTAGCGGACGCTTTTGGATTTGAAGCGCTCTTTATGCAGTGCTGGCGAATGAGAGAGAAGATCCTCGATATGCTCGAGGCATCGACAGGCGGCAGACTGATCTTTTCGGTCAACCGCATCGGCGGTGTGGCACGGGATATTGATAGCGGTACTCTGCATTCCTTCGTTTCGGAGCTCGTTGACATGGAAAAGGCGCTCCGCGAAACCACCCGTGTCTTCCTCACCGACCGTACCGTGCTCTCGCGGCTTCAGGGCGTGGGCATCCTGACCAAGGAACATGCCATCCTCTACGGTGCAGTAGGACCGCTCATGCGGGCAAGCGGCATTGCGCTCGATACCCGCAAGCTCGGCTACGAAGCCTATGGCGAGCTCGAATTCGATATCATTACCTCGAACGAGTGCGACAGCCTCGGCCGCTGTCGGGTGCGCATTGAGGAGATCTTCCAGTCGATCGCACTCATTCGTCAGGCGGTCGGCAAGATCCCGAACGGCGAGATCATCACCTCCTTCAAGGGCAATCCCAAGGGCGAAGCCATGATCCGTCTCGAACAGCCGAGAGGGGAAGCGATCTACTATATGAAGGCGAACGGCACGAGAAATCTCGAACGCTTCAGAGTGAGAACGCCCACCTTTACCAATATATTTTCGATGCTGAAGATCCTGCCCGGTTCTCAGCTTGCCGACGTGCCGTTGCTCTTTCTGACCATCGATCCGTGTGTCAGCTGTACCGAGCGATAATCGGCTCAGAAAGGAAAAAGCAATGGCGGGATTTTTGAAATTTAGTTCTATTGCACTGAAAAATCTGTTTTCGAAGCCGGCAACGCGCGCATATCCCGATCTGCCTCCCAAATCGACTGCCGCCACCCGCGGGTCGGTGCAGATCGACATCGATCAGTGCGTCTTGTGCGGACTTTGTATGCGCCGCTGTCCGTCGGAGGCGATCAAAGTCGACAGAGCGACCAAAACCTGGACGATCGAGCGGATGGGCTGCGTGCAGTGCGGCGACTGTCTGTCGATCTGCCCCAAGGGCTGTCTCTCGATGGGTCCGAAATATACGCCGCCTTCCGCGACCAAGACGGTCCATACTTATCAGAAGGTAGAGCCTGCCCAGACGCCCGACGAAATCGTCGCAAGCAATAAATCGGACAGAGCACTGCTGATGAACATCAATGACTGCGTGCTCTGCGGACTGTGTGTCAAGCAGTGCCCTGTGGGTGCGATCAAGGTCGACCGAGCGACCAAAACCTGGACGATCGAGCGAGCCGAGTGTCTGCTCTGCGGTGCTTGCGCCCAGCGTTGTCCGAAGAAGTGCCTGACGTTAGGCGCGCCGAACGGTGAGATGCCCTCGATCTATCTCAAAGACAGTGCTCCTGCGGTTGTACCTGCCGCAGCTTCGACCCCTGCTCAGGCGGCTGTTCAGCCCGAGGGGCAAGCAGCAGGGCGATCGGCTCTGCTGATGAATATGGACGACTGCGTGCTCTGCGGACTGTGTGTCAAGCAGTGCCCCGTGAGTGCGATCAAGGTCGACCGAGCGACCAAAACTTGGACCATCGAGCGGGACGAATGTCTGCTCTGCGGTGCTTGCGCAGGTCGTTGTCCGAAGAAGTGCCTGAGCATCGGCGAGACGTCGGAAGCAGTGCCTTCTGTATACACCAAGACGCCCGTGGTCGCGCCTGCCGCGACCGTCCAAATGCCCGCTCCATCCGAAGCGACGCCCGCACCCGCGATCGGCGACAAGCCGAGCGCACTGAGCGTGAACATGGAGAGCTGTGTGCTCTGCGGTTTGTGTGCGAAGCAGTGTCCCGTGAGTGCGATCAAGGTCGACAGAACGGCGAAAACCTGGGCGATCGAGCGGGAAGAGTGTCTGCTCTGCGCCGCTTGCGTACAGCGTTGCCCGAAGAAGTGTATTACGCTTGAGGAGGCGACCGATGCCCTCCTGCAGACCTCGGTATTTACCAAGACGGTCGTTGCAGTGCCTGCGACTGAAGAAAAGCCGTCTGCCCAAATGCCGACTGCGCCCAAACCTGCTGAGCATCAATCGGCACTGCATATCGGCATTGAAAACTGCGTGCTCTGCGGAATGTGCGTCAAGCAGTGCCCCGTAGGTGCGATCAAGGTCGACAGAGCGGCAAAAACGTGGACGATCGACCGTTCTGCCTGCCTGCTCTGCGGTGCGTGCGTGGGACGTTGCCCGAAGAAGTGCCTCGGCATCGGACACGCGTCCGATTCGACCATGCAGACCTCGACTTATACCAAGTCGTAAATTCAAGCGATCAATCAACAGGCTCGGCGGCATTCGCTGAGCCTCGATGGAGATTTCATGACAATTCACAGTAGGCGGTGTGCGGTCAGACTGACGGTCACCGGAATCGTGCAAGGGGTAGGCTATCGCCCCTTTGTCAGAAGGGAAGCGATCAGACGGTCGCTCGGCGGTTCTGTGCAAAACATAGGTGGAGGCGTCTGCATCTACGCCTGCGGAGATAGGGAGGCACTGGACAGCTTTGTTCGGTGCCTTCGCGCATCTCCCCCGATGGGGACGGTGTATACCTCGTTTGAGCTGTCCGATGCTGAGTGGCAGGAGACGGAGGGCTTTTTCATTGCCGAGAGCGGGAACAGCAGACTGCTTCCGATGGTATCACCCGATATCGCACCCTGCGCGGACTGCGAAAGGGCACTCTTTTCGCCCGCCGATCGGCGATATCGTTATCCTTTCATCAGTTGTGCGCAATGCGGGCCGCGCTTTTCGCTGCAATCTGCATTGCCTTACGACCGCAGTCGCACCTCTATGAGTGCATTTGAGATGTGCGAAGCCTGTGCCGAGGAATATCACGCGACCGAGGGCAGATACAGCTATGCACAGACGCTCTCCTGCCCCAACTGCGGTCCCAAACTCACTTACCATGCCGAAAACGGGCAAGTATTGACCCGAAACGAAGCGCTCGATGCCTGCATCGACCACCTGAAGGTGGGCGGAATAGATGCCCTCAAAAACGTGGGGGGCTTTCATCTTGCCTGCCGAGCAGACGATGAAGCGGCGGTGGTTGCCCTGCGCTCGATCAAAGGCAGGGAGGAGAAACCCTTTGCACTGCTCTTTGCCGATCTGAGCGCCATTCGGGCTGTCGCGCAGGTGTCAGGTGCCGAGGAAGCACTGCTCACCTCGCCTGCCCGTCCGATCGTGCTGCTGCGAAGAAAAAAGGGTGTAGATGCACCGATAGCCCGATCGGTCTGTCGGGAGAGCCTTTATATCGGCGCGATGCTTCCGAGCAGTCCGCTCCAGCTTCTCTTGGTACGAGCGGTCGGCTGTCTTGTGATGACCAGCGCCAACCGTTCGGGCGAACCGCTCTGCGCGCAATACAGCGAGCTTGCCGATTGGCTGCCCGCATCGGTCGCTGTGCTCGACCATGACCGCCCGATCCTCGCACCGCAGGACGATTCAATCTGCTTTGCGGCAGAATGTGCGGGAGATGAAAAGCCGCTCTTTCTGCGGCGGGCGAGAGGGTCTGCGCCTCTGCCCATTTGCATAGACAGCGCCGCAGACCGCTCGATTTTGGCGGCAGGCGGCGATCTGAAGGCGGTATTTGCACCGGCAAAGGGAGGGTTCGTCTATCTCTCTCCCTATGTCGGTGACCTTGCTGATCCCGCAACGGCAGATCGTTGGAGGGCGATGCTCGATCACATGAGCCATCTCTTTGGTGTGAAGCCGACAGCGCTCGTCTCCGATCTGCACCCGGGCTATTATTCGCCCGAAATGGCGGAAAAGCGGACGAATTCGGGTGAAAAAACGAATGATTCAACCATAAATATGCTGAAAGTCCAGCATCACCATGCGCATATCGCATCGGTGATGGCGGAGCATAATATTGAGCGAGCGCTCGGCTTTGCCTTCGACGGCACGGGCTACGGCACAGACCGAACGATCTGGGGCGGCGAGCTGCTCTGCTGTGAAGGGGCAGGCTTTGAGCGGCTGATGCACCTGAAGCCGCTTCCCTTGATCGGCGGTGACAGCGGAGCGATCGATTGCCGCCGCACTGCCGCGACCTTTCTGCTCGAAGCGGGCAGAGAACCGTGGGATGATGATGCACGCCTGTGGAAGGTGGCGCTGACGGCAGGCGTAAATGTCGTGTACACCTCCTCGATGGGACGGCTCTTCGATGCCGTAGCATCGATCCTCGACATCTGTCACTGCAATGCCTACGAAGGGCAGGCGGCGACCATGCTCGAAGCGGCTGCAACCGAATGGTCAGAGGTGGGCGGTAAGCTGACCTCGCTCACCCTTGAAGCCGATGGGGCGGTCTGGCGAAGCGACCGATTGCTCCTCGAGCTGTGTGCGAAAAAGGAAGCGGGCGCAGAAATCGGCGCTCTGGCACTCGGATTTCACCTTGCGATTGCCGATGCGGTAACTGCCGCGGCGCTTCGGCAGAGCAGAAGATTCGCGTGCGATGATATCGCACTTTCGGGCGGTGTTTTTGCCAACCGACTGCTGCTGGGCGCTTGCTTTGAGCGGCTGACCCAAGCAGGGCTGAGCGTCCATATCAACGAAGCGCTCCCTGCAGGTGACGGCAATATCGCACTCGGACAGGTGTATATCGCGGCTTTGAGTAAAGATAAGAATGATTAAACAGAAAGGTGAAAACGATGTGTGTGGCAATTCCGGGAAGGGTAACTTCGCTCGCCGAAAAGAGAGCAACCGTCGACTTTGATGGCAACAGCCTCACCGCAAGAGTGGGACTTGTGCCCGTGAAGGTGGGCGATCATGTGCTGGTGCACGCGGGCATGATCATTCAGGTACTGCGCGAAGAGGAAGCGGAGGAGATTGCGTCGCTTTTCGCCGAACTGGAGGCTTTGGGCGATGAAAATTGATGAGATCGCTTCCTTTTTGAGTAGCTACGACGGTGAGCCCGTGACCTTGATGGAGGTCTGCGGCACGCACACTGCCGCCATCTCTGAAAACGGCATTCCGTCGATGCTCTCGCCCGCTATCAGACTGATCTCGGGACCCGGTTGTCCTGTCTGCGTGACGGTGAGCGCTTATATCGACCGCCTTATCGAACTGTCGATGACGCCCGATACCTGCGTGGTTAGCTTTGGCGATCTGCTTCGCGTGAAGGGAAGCGACGGACGTTGTCTGCGCGACCTGCAGGCAGAGGGGGCGTGGGTGAAAATGGTCTATTCCCCCTTTGAGATGCTCGATATGGCAGTCGCCGAGGAGCAGATGACCTTCGTCTTTGCGGCAGTCGGCTTTGAAACGACCGCACCGCTCTACGCACTGCTCCTGGGCGAAGCAATCGAGCGAAAAATCGACAATATCCGTCTGCTCACCGCACTCAAGACCATGCCCGCTGTAGTCGAACGCCTATCCGCTGATGCGGGGGAGAGCGGCATCACGGGCTTCATTGCCCCCGGGCACGTTTGTACGGTGATGGGCAGCGACCTCTTTCGTCCGATCGCCGAGCGATATCGGATTCCCTTCGCGGTGGCGGGTTTCACTGGTGAATCGCTGCTTGCGGCGATCTATGCCCTCGTGAAGTTGCGCGGGCATGGAAAAGTGGTCAATTTCTACCCCGAAGCGGTCGATGCAAGCGGCTCTGAGCGCATGGCGGCACTGCTTGATGAATATTTTGAGCCCTGCGCGGCAGTCTGGCGGGGGCTCGGCGCGATCGAAAACAGCGGTCTGCGGCTTAAAGAGAAATACGCACACTTTGACATGGGGAGCAAACTTGTTAAATCAGATAATTTGCCCAAGGGCTGTCACTGCGGAGAGGTGATCTCGGGCAAGCGTTCGCCCGATCGTTGCCCGTTATTCTGCGGTCTGTGCACGCCCGAGCACCCGATCGGCGCCTGTATGGTCTCGACCGAGGGTGCTTGTTTCCATTATTATATCAATCGGCGTACCTCACAGTCGCCTCGTTGAAAGGAAGATACACATGAAAATAACCCTTGCCCACGGCAGCGGCGGCTCTGCCACGAGCGAGCTGATCGCATCGGTCTTTGCGAAAGCCTTCGCAAACCCGATTCTGAACGCCATGGAGGACAGCGCACTGTTGTCGGTGTCGCCTAAAATTGCCCTCACCACCGATTCGTTTGTGGTTACCCCGCTCTTTTTCAGCGGCGCTGACATCGGGCGGTTGGCGGTTTGCGGAACGGTCAACGATCTGCTCATGCGGGGCGCACATCCCCGCTATCTCACGGCGGCTTTTATCATCGAAACGGGTGCGGAGACCGAAACGCTCGAGCGAATTGCCACATCGATGGCTGATGCCGCAAAGGAAGCAGGCGTGACCATCGTGGCAGGCGACACCAAGGTCATCGAAGGCAGCGGCGGGGTTTACATCAACACCACGGGTGTCGGTATGGTCGATGAGATGACCGACATCTCGGCGGGGGGCTGCATGGTGGGCGATGCCATCCTGCTCTCGGGCACGCTTGGCGACCATCACGCCGCCCTGCTCTCGGCGAGAATGGGGATCGAAAATCATATTGTCAGCGATGCGGCGCCTCTTTGCGAAATGGTGGAAGGGCTGCTTGCCGCAGGTGTGCGTATTCATGCCCTCCGTGACGTCACCCGAGGGGGGCTTGGGTCGATCCTGTGTGAACTCGCAGAGGCATCTCATGTGAAGATGCGCATCGAGGAGAGGGCGCTCCCGCTCAATGCCGAGGTCAAGGCGTTCTGCGGACTATTGGGGCTCGATCCCCTGTACATGGGCAACGAGGGCAAGCTGGTAGCCGTGGTCGACGCCCAAGATGCCGACTGTGCGCTCAAGCTCATGCGCCAAAGTCGCTATGGAGCAGATGCGGCGCTCATTGGCAGTGTCGAGCAGGGGGAAGGGGTAATCATGCGCACCCGTCTGGGGGGAGAACGGCGCGTGAGCGTGCTCTACGGCGAGGGACTGCCGAGAATCTGTTGATCGATTTCAGGCATCTCTCTGATTTGAAAAAATCCGTAAAATCATCGGAGAGATGCCTGAAATCGATTGACAAAAGCGCCAAACTGTGCTAAAATAATAAGGTCACACGCCGGCGTGGCGGAATTGGCAGACGCCCGGGACTTAAAATCCCGTGGGACGCGACTCCCGTACCGGTTCAAGCCCGGTCACCGGCACCATAATGATTGACTCATAAGTCTACCAAGACTTGTGAGTCAATTCTCTTTTATAGCCCTGTTTTGAGGGTAAAATACGGATATAACAGCATAAAAAGGTTGATAACTGGTGGATCAGCGCCAGCAATCAGCCGTTCTTTGTTATGCTGGAGTGAAAACTCCGCTCAATGGTATTTGCAACAAAAGGTTTGCGGGGATAGGATTTGAAGTGAAAAAGTGCGAAAAGCGCTGTGATTTTAAGACTATTTTCTCGTAAACCCTTGATTTTTTATGAAAAGTATGTTAGTATGTTTACATACATACCAAACGGGAGGTGAGGCGGATGGCCAAGGATAAAAAGGCGTTTGGTAATTTCCTGCGGGAAATGATCAAGCAAACCGGCATATCGCAGTCAGCATTTTACTCGGCGGTAGAAATTACGAAGCCTTACTTCTACGACATCTTATCCGGCAAGGTTAATCCGCCGCCACCGGATGTGCAGTACAAAATGCTTGAAAACTTGAATCTGGATGAGCAGCAGCGCAATGAATTCTTGAATTTGGCGGCAGAAGGCCGTGGCGAGGTTCCGGCAGACATAGCAAAGCTGATCGCAGATCACCCCGCAAAACTGGCTATCATCCGCGAAACACTGACAACGCTACTTGCGGCGCAAGGAAAGGAGAAATAGATATGGCAAATATAGCAAAAATGAAGCGCGATCGTATGCTCGCATTTCTTGAAGAATTAAAAGCGACGCATAGCGATGATGCGTCCATCCGTGCGCTGAACGAAATCGAAAACCATATTCGTGAAAAGAAATACGGTCTTATTTGGGAGGATCACACAGAAGCTGTGGATGAAATGTTGGACGAAAACATTCCGGTATTCTGCGAAGATCCGGAACGCCGTTTGTGCAAAGATTCCTCTCTTCCCTTTAACTTCATAATTGAGGGAGATAATCTGCAAGCGCTATATCTTCTAGAGAAAACACATCGCGGTAAAATAGATTGCATTTATATCGATCCTCCTTACAATAACAGAGCCAAAGACTGGAAATATAACAACGATTATGTTGAGCTGACGGATTCATTTAGACATAGCAAATGGTTATCCATGATGAATGTGCGTCTAAAAATTGCACGACGGTTGCTGAATCCCGATGACAGCATTTTGATGGTTACTATTGACGATAACGAGCTGAGCACATTAAAAATGCTTTTGGAAGAAATGTTTCCAGACCATCAAATGCAAATTGTGGATATGTTTATAAATCCGAAAGGAAAGGCGCGTATCGGTAGGCTATCGCAAGTAGATGAGTATCTAATCTTGGTTTACATAGGGAATGCAAAAACAATTCCAGACAAATCATTAGTTGAGTACGAAGAAATCAGATGGCCGTAT
>CAYRQA010000043.1:0-4516 GCA_964426285.1 uncultured Lachnospiraceae bacterium
ATCGAGGTGATCGAGCCCTTCTTGGTCGAGGTGATGCGCTCCTGCAGCGCGCCCATTTCATTTGCCAGCGTCGGCTGATAACCGACCGCCGAGGGCATACGTCCGAGCAGTGCGGACACTTCCGAGCCCGCCTGCGTGAAACGGTAGATGTTATCGATAAAGAGGAGCACATCCTGCCCTTCCTCATCGCGGAAATATTCAGCCATCGTCAGACCCGAGAGTGCCACGCGCATTCTCGCTCCGGGCGGCTCATTCATCTGACCGTAGACCAGCGTCGTATTCGAGAGAACGCCCGATTCCTTCATTTCGTTGTAAAGGTCGTTGCCCTCACGGGTGCGCTCGCCCACGCCCGTAAATACAGACAGACCGCCGTGCTGTTTGGCGATGTTATTGATCAGCTCCATGATCAGCACCGTCTTGCCGACGCCTGCACCACCGAACAGACCGATCTTACCGCCCTTGGAATAGGGGCAGATCAGATCGATGACCTTGATGCCCGTCTCGAGGATCTCGGTCGAGGTGGAAAGCTCATCGTACTCGGGTGCTGAGCGGTGGATATTCCAGAGCTGTGCATCCTCGGGCGCAGGCTTATTGTCTACGGGATTCCCGAGTACGTTGAAAATTCTGCCCAGCGTATCCCGTCCGACCGGTACGCTGATGGCTTTGCCTGTATCGGTGGCCTGTGTGCCGCGCTTCAATCCGTCGGTCGATGCCATGGCGATACAGCGTGCGGTATTGTCACCGATATGCTGCGCCACCTCAACGGTGAGCATCTTGTCACCGTTCGGGATGGTCAATGCGCTATAGATAGCAGGCAACGTGCCCTCTTCGAAGCGAACGTCGACGACAGGTCCCATGACCTGCACAACGCTGCCTGTTGCAGTGTTTGCCATATAGAGTAGCCTCCTTTAACTGCCGCTTCCTGCGACGATTTCTGTGAGTTCCTGCGTGATCGCACCCTGTCTTGCGCGGTTGTAGGCAAGCTGCAGATCGTCGATCATCTGCTGTGCATTCTTGCCCGCCGAATCCATCGCCATGCGGCGTGCGGCAACCTCACTTGCAAAGCTCTCACGAACCGCCGCGATCAGCAGACCCGCCACGTATTCGGTAATGGCGGCGTTCAGAATGGTCGCTTCATCGGGCTCGAAGATCACACCCCGACCCGCTGCGTTTTCTCCCTTGACCAAGGGAAGCACCCACTCGATCTGCGGTTCCTGCGTCATCACAGAAATATATTTGGTACTGATGATGCCCAGACGGTCGTATTCTGCACTTTCGAAATCCTTGCAAAGTGCTTTCGCGAGCCCGATCGCATCGGTATAAGTGAAGAGCTCGGCAGAATAGCGCTCGCCCGCATAGCGGTCGCAGGCACGCTTGCCGATCGGGATCAGCTCGGCATCGGGGTATTGTCTTACCAATCTGAAAATATTGGCGTTATAGCCGCCCGCAAGTCCACGGTCGCCCGCGATGACGATGATGCGTTCCCTGCCCCCCTCACGCTGAGCCATATAAGGGCTTTGGGCGCATTCGGGGCAGACGGTGAGCAGCTCTATCGCATCGGTGAGGGCATCTGCGTATTCACGCCCCTTGTTCATCGCTTCGGTCGCGCGGCGGATCTTCGAGGAAGCCACCAGCCCCATCGCCTTGGTCAAATGGAGCGTCGAATCAACGCTTTTGATGCGATTTCGCAGGCTTTTGGTATCAGCGCCCATTCAGATCACCTCTGCATTTCCTGCAGGGCTTTTTGAAGCGCCTCCACATCGGTGTCCTCATAATAGCCTTGCTCAAACCGTGTCAGGAGCTCGCTGTACTTGTTCTCGAGCAGTTCATACAGATCGCGCTCGTATTCGCTGACCTTGTTGACAGGTACCGAATCGAGGTAACCGTTGATGACTGCATAGACGATCGCCACCTGGCATCCGACACGGATGGGGGCGTTTCGCTTCTGCTTGAGCACTTCGACGATGCGTTCGCCGAGCGCCAATCTCGCCTTGGTATCGGCGTCGAGGTCACTGCCGAACTGTGCAAAGGACTGCAGCTCGCGATACTGCGAGTAGAGCAGTTTGAGCTCACCCGAGACCTTTTTCATTGCCTTAAGCTGTGCAGAACCGCCTACACGGCTGACCGAGATACCGGGGTTGATCGCAGGCATGATGCCCGCGTGGAAGAGCTCTGTCTCGAGGAAGATCTGCCCGTCGGTGATGGAAATGACGTTGGTCGGGATATACGCCGACACGTCGCCCGCCTGCGTCTCGATGATCGGGAGTGCGGTGATCGAGCCTCCGCCGTATTCGGGGGCTACGCAAGCGGCACGCTCGAGCAGTCTCGAGTGCAGGTAGAATACATCGCCCGGATAGGCTTCGCGTCCGGGGGAACGGCGGATGAGCAGGGAGAGTGCGCGGTATGCGACTGCGTGCTTGGACAGGTCATCGTAGATGATGAGCACGTCCTTGCCCTGCTCGCGGAAATATTCCGCCATGGCACAGCCTGCATAGGGCGCCACATACTGCAGGGGTGCGGATTCGGAGGCAGATGCCGAAACGATGATGGTATACTCCATTGCACCGTTTCGGATGAGCTCGTTTGCGAGCTGTACGACCGAGGTGCTCTTCTGCCCGATGGCTACGTAAATGCAGAGCACACCCGAATTTTTCTGGTTGATGATCGTGTCAATGGCGATCTCGGTCTTACCTGTCTGACGGTCGCCGATGATCAGCTCACGCTGACCTCTGCCAATCGGGATCATACTGTCGATCGCCTTGATGCCCGTCTGAAGAGGGACGGAGACGCCCTTGCGCTCGATGATACCGGGTGCTTCGGCTTCTACGGGACGGGTCTCGGAAGCCGCAACAGGGCCTTTGCCGTCGATCGGCTCACCGAGTGCATTAACGACACGTCCGAGCAGTGCTTCGCCTACCGGCACCGAAAGGACCTTCCCCGTTCTGCGAACCGACGTGCCTTCGCGGATGTCGTTGCTGTTCGACAGCAGTGCCACCGATACCGTCTCGTCCTCGAGGTTCTGTGCCAGACCGTAGCTGCCGTCCTCAAATTCGAGCAGCTCGCTCGCCATGCACTCTCTCAGACCGTATACTCTCGCGATTCCGTCACCGACCAGGATAACCGTACCGGTTTCGCGCATTTCGATGCGTGATTTATAGTTTTTGATTTGTTCTTTGATGATATTGCTGATTTCTTCGGGTCTAGAGCTCATCTGCTTATCACATCCTTTACTTCGCGCAGGCGACGGCGCAGGCTGCCATCCATGACCTTACCGTCCATTTCAATCACCATGCCGCCCAGCAGCGATCGATCGGTGGAACATTCGAGTACTACCGAGTGTCCGTTTAGTTTTTCAAGTTTTTCTTGCAGTCTTGCCTTCTCTTGCTCACGCAGCTCGATCGAGCTGACGACCTTCGCGACCGACACACGGCCGAACACATCGAGCAGCTGGCGATATGCCTTCACGCAGCCTTCCAATTCGCGGATTCGGTCACGCTCGCAGAGAAGCGACAGGAAAGAAACGATATGCTCGGGAACAGAGGATGCAAATGCCTGTTCGATTGCATCCGTCCGCTCTTTCAGCGGAATGCTCGGAGAAGCAAGCAGATCCATGTACGCGGGATATGCCCGAAAAACAGCCATCACTTCCTCGAGTGCCTCGGCATATTCGTTTTCCGCACCGTTTTCCCTTGCAAGCGCAAAGAGAGCGGTTCCGTACTCCTTACTGATCTCAGTCATCGTCTTCACCTATTTGGTCAATAAAGGAATCGATCAGGTTGCGATGATCCTCAGCATTGATCTCACGGTCGAGCATCTTTTCGGTCAGTGCAGTTGAGACGGTCACGATCTCCTGCTTGATACCTGCCTCAGCCTTCTTGCGTTCAAGCGCCGCTTCGTTCTCCGCCTGACGGACGATGCTGTCGGCTTTTTCCTTTGCATCTGCAATGATCCTATCACTGCGCCGTCCTGCATTCGCAGTTGCATTTTCGAGAATGGCATCTGCCTCGGCATTTGCACTCTGCATCTTCTCTTCCCAAGCCGCCTTGTCGGCATTTGCTTGGCGCTCGGCTTCGGCTGCTGCCGAATACTGTTCGTCAAGTGCAGCTTGCCGCTTCGCCAATACCTTTTTCACCGACTTAAACAGAATATTTTTCAGCAACAGAAAAAGGATCACAAGGTTTGCGAGGGAAATCAAGATCTGCCATAAATTGATAGAAATGACTTCCAATGATTGCATAGCTGATTACTCCGTCTCTTAGCCGATGGTGTTCATCAGAATGTCGATGAAACGACCGGGTGCAACGAAAATGAGCAGGATCGCGATGACCAGCGCATACAGACCGGTGGTCTCTGCAATTGCACAACCCATGAGCATGGTAGAGGTGACGCTTCCCTTGCATTCGGGCTGACGTCCGATGGCTTCACAAGCCTTTGCGACTGCGTTGCCTTCACCGATACCGGGGCCGATACCAGCGATCATTGCCATACCTGCACCCAGTGCGCAGCATCCCAGAAT
>CAYRQA010000043.1:4526-13162 GCA_964426285.1 uncultured Lachnospiraceae bacterium
CCAGAATAATACCAATAGCGAGTTCCAACATTTTATTTACCTCCAAAAATTAATTTTACACAGACATTGTTGCTTTTTGCTTCTTTTTTGCTTGTTTTCTCTCTTGTCGTTTAAAGAACGCTTCCGCGGGGAAACCGCCCGATACATACATCATCGTCAGCATGGCAAAGATGTAGGCTTGCAAACAACCGCTGAACAGGTCAAAATAGACCGACAGGATCGCAGGAATACCGATCTGCAGGAAGGGGATCTCCCCCAGTGCGACCGGCAGCCAACCGAGCACGATTGCCGAAAGCCCTTGCAATCCAGACGCAACAAGCACCGAAATGACCGAGCCCGACAGAACGTTGCCATAATGACGGAAAGCCATCGAGACGGGGGTCGCGATCTCACTGATCACGTTGAGCGGTGCCAGGAACGGGACAGGATCGCCAAACCCCTTGATGTATTGAAGCGGACCTGCCTTGAACTTGTAATAGGTGATCAGCCCAAATACGAGGATCGCCCATCCGGCGACGACGTTGAGATCGGATGTCGGGGCATAGAGCCCGAAGAGCGCCAGTAAGCTGGACAGTGCCGACAGCGCCATGATCGATGCGATAAAGGGGGCAAAGCCGGAAAAATACTCGCCCATGCTGTCATTTACCAAATGCTCGGTCGTTTCAACGATCCATTCGGCAAGATACTGCCGCTTGGTTTCGCACTTCACACTGATCCCGTGGGTCAGATAGAGACAGAGCCCGAGCACCGAAAGAACGACCAACCAGGAATTGATCTGCGATTCTGTGATCGGCAGATCCTGGATGGGCATCGGAATCGTGAAATAGATCTGCGCACCCGCGATATCGATGCCTTCGGAAGGCACATTTGTGAGCACCTTCAGGACAATGCCGCAAACGATCGGCAGAATCGCCAGCAAGAGTAAAAGGACATCCACCGCCACAAAACGGCGGCTCTTTGTATTCATTCCATGTCCACCTCCTTAAAATTACGCGAAGAAATCATTGTTTGTTCTTATTGTCGAAGAGCGGTCGAAAAACGATCGCGATTCGAGGAAAAAACAGCGGGATGATAGCCGTCCAGATGCTGAAGCAAGGGAGCAAAACGCCGAGCACGACCGCTACGAAGAGCATCAGCGTTCTGAGCGATTGCGATGCTTTCATCGTGTTTTTGGCTTCCTTTTCTTCCTTTTGGACTGCGCTTTGAACCGATAGTCCCATTAGGAAAAAGTTGGCTACCGCTACCAGTGCCGACAGCAGATTGCCGAGCAGTACGGTGTAATCCCATTTCCCGATGATGAGAAATACCGATTGCATAATCGCACTTAGTATAATCACCCAAGCAGCAATATATCCGGTTTCCCGTTTGATCGTATCATCGATTTTTTTCATGGGCTCTCCCTCTCCTTTGCATACTGCAGTTGCTTCGCAAAGACTTCTCCTATAACTTTTACTATATTTTACCACACGGGACGTCATTTTTCAATAATCATTTCTACGAACTTGCGGCAAATCAAACAATATTTTTTGTGTATTTTTTGCAAAGCAGTCTGCATATTTTCAAGATCAGATATTCAAAATCAACAAGACGCACTCGCTTGATTGTGCTACACGTTCACGACCAATCAACAATGCCGAAACAAGGCGGGTTTCCCCGCCTTGTTTACTATTCATCCTTCGGCAGTCTCTTCAAAAAGACGATCATACAGGGCAGCGAGACGATCGCGGCGGTGAGGTATGCCAAGGGCTGTGACAGCTCGATGCCGAGCACGCCCCAAAATCGCGGCAGGATCGTACAAAGCGGGATAAAGACCAGTCCGCTTTGCAGGCAGGAAAGCACCAGAGCCGGAATGCTCTTTCCAATGCTCTGGAAGAGCATGGTCGCCACCACCGACACGGGCAGGACGAGCAGAAATGCGCACTGGATGCGCAACGCCTCGCTTCCGATCTCGATCACAAGCGCTTCTTTTCGGAAAAGCGAGATGATCTGCTCGGCAAACAGTGCGCAGAACAGCGAGATCGCACCGATAAATGCCGCTCCGAAGCCGAGGGTGAAGAGTGTTCCCTTCTTCACCCTCGAATACTTCTTGGCGCCGTAATTGAAGCCCGAAACGGGCTGAAAGCCCTGTCCGATGCCCAGACCGACGCTGAAGATCAGGCTCGACGTCCTGCCCACATAGCCCATCGCGGCAATGGCGGCGTCACCGAATGCCTTTGCCTGTGCATTGAGCACCATCGTCGAGACACTGTTGAGCCCCTGCCTGGCAAGACTGGGCAGTCCCGTAAAGACGATATCGCCCAAAACTCTGATATCCTTTGCAATATATCGAAGCGAGATTCGGCTTTGCGTCTTCCTCAACAAAAACATCGACAGGAGAATGCCGAACGATATGTACTGAGAGAGAGCCGTGGCAAGACCTGCGCCCGCAATATCCATGTCAAGCGTGAAAATAAAGAGCGGGTCAAGCGCGATATTGAGCAGACCGCCCGTCGTCAGCCCGATCATGGCAAGGCTTGCCTTCCCCTCGTAGCGAAGGATATTATTGAGCACACAGCTTGCCGTCATCGCAGGTGCGGCAAGCAGAATGAAAGTGGCATAGTCGATGGCATGGGGGAGGATTGTGTCGGTGCTCCCGAGCAGTCTCATGAGCGGCTCAATAAAGATCAGCCCGCCCGTCATGATGAGCAGACCGCTCCCGACCGCCCAGAAAAAGCCGGTCGAGGCATATTGGCTCGCCTTCTCGATATGTCTGCCGCCGAGCATTCGGCTGATATTGCTCCCTGCCCCGTGTCCGAACATAAAGCCGAACGCCTGCAGGATCGCCATCAGCCCGAAAACGACACTCGTCGCTCCGCCCGCACTGAGCGACACCTGACTGACGAAGTAAGAGTCTGCCATATTGTATATGTTGGTGATCAGCATACTGACCGTCGTCGGTATGCCGAGTGAGAGGATCAGCCTTGCCACGGGCGTCTCGGTCATTTTCCTGTACTGTCCTTCTGCACTTGTATCTGTCCGACCGGACATCATTCTTCACTTCCTTACTAAGATGGCTTCATATAGAAAAAAGCATTCGTAGGCGGACGGTCGAGGACGCCTGCCCTACAGGGTAGTTCGATTGGTGAAAACGAACGGTTTTCCGTTATGATGAAACAGGTTCCCTTGACAAATGGCACTCACTGCGCATCGCTGTCGTTAAAATGCTCCTTTACCGTTTCGATATCCTCCTGCGCATTGCTCGCGATCCGTTCGAGCTCTGAATGCTTGTTCCAAAGAATGCTGATATGTGCTTCCATGCCGTTTCTGATCCTTCGGATATTTTCAGAATGCCTGACAATGATCACAACGCCTGTTGTCGCAAGCAGTACACTTCCGAGCATATCCCCCGTCATGAACCCATACACGATCGGGAAAATGGCAGATGCCGTCATCGGCACGAAGCATATATAGTCGGTCACCAGCGCAACGACGAGCTCGACCGCAAGCATGATCAAAAACACCCGTCGGTCAAACATCAGAATGACACCGCCCAGACAGGCAAACCCCTTTCCTCCGCGAAAGCGCATATAGAGCGGGAAAATATGCCCGAGGATACAAGCCGCCGCAGTCACGGCAAAGGCGTGTCTGAAGTCCGAGAAAAGGAACTGAGCGAGGATGATCGCAAGACAAGCCTTCACGATATCGTGCAGTGCGCACAGGGCGCCTCTTGCCTTTCCGAAGAGGATCGTCGCATTGGACGCGCCCGGATTGCCCGAACCCTTTTCGTGGATGTCAAATCCGCTTTTTTTGCCCATATAATAGGCGGGATTTGCCATGCCGATGATATAACCTAACAAGCTGCAATATAAGTATTCCATTTTCTATCCTTTTTCTTACGGCAGTCTGCGCTGTGCACCACACACAGCGCTCAACCGCTACTTCTCATGTTCCGCCCCGACGGGATTCACATGGACCATGATGTGCTTTACCTTCTCAAAATTCGCTTCAATGGCATTGTGTACCCGTTCGGCGATCTCGTGGCTCTCGGACAGTGTGATAGCACCGTCTGCTGAAATCTCGATATCGACGTAGATCCTGTTGCCGAAGACGCGGGTATGGATCATATCTACCCCGAGCACGCCGTCCTGCTCGGCGGCACAGCGCCTCAGCTCGGCTTCTGTCTCCTCACTGCAGGAACGGTCGACCATCTTTGCAATCGCGTCCCTGAAGATATCGTAGGCGGCTTTCAGTATGAACACACAAATGACGAGGCTAGCGACTGTATCGAGCAGCGCTGCGCCCATTCTTGCGCCGACGATACCGATGAGTGCGCCGACCGAGGAGAGTGCGTCGCTGCGATGATGCCATGCATCTGCCATCAGTGCCCCCGAATCCAATAGCTTGGCATAGAAGCGAGTGAACCAATACATCGCCTCCTTGACGGCGATCGAAACGACCGCGGCAACCAGTGCCAACACCCCGGGTGCGGCAATCGCCCCTCTGTCCTCGGCAGTGAGCTGTCCGATCGCATTATATCCAATAAACAAACCCGTGATACAAAGGATCATCGCCAACACGATCGCGGCAACACATTCAAAGCGCTCGTGCCCGTACGGATGATCCTTATCGGACGCTTTCGCCGATAGCCTCACTCCGATGATCACCACGATGCTGCTAAACACGTCGGACGTCGAATGGACGGCGTCGCTGACCATGGCGCTCGAATGCGCCGCGATGCCTGCAAACAGTTTAAAGAGCGACAGAATCACGTTGCCGATAATGCTGAGTGCAGATACGCGCACCGCCGTTTTTTCAAAAGCTTCATTCCCTGCCGAATTAGTGACAGAGAGCCCTTGCTTCCTTTTCATAACAGTTACCTCCAAGCATCTTATAAAGACTGCTCAATGTCATCTGCTTCTCATTCGTACCACGAGATGATAAAACACCCACGAGACCAGTAATACGCTTACTGTCCCGTGGGTGATGATTCCACTGTTACGTTCGTAACCCGGCTCCGAGCGAATATCCGCTCCGGCTTGATCAGTTTGTACTGTATTGGGGGTATGCAGTGCAAAGAGTGTCTTTATTATAGCAGATGCCGTCGTGTTTGTCAAGTGTTTTCTTGTCCGTACGTGTTCGGTGCAGTTAATATTCGCTCAACAGAGCCCTTCATCCTCATGCTTTCAGAAGTCGGATATAGTGGTTAGCTTCGCGGAGCACGTGATCGGCAAGCAGCGGGAGGATCAGCGAGCGGATCTTGCAGCCTTCAATGCCCTCGACCCCTGCCTGTTTGAAGTCTCTGAACTTCACCGTCTCCTCGAGCGAGCAGGATCGCATCATCTGCCCCTGTGCGCGGTTACAGGCGTCGAGCAGTTTCAAATATTCGCAGGCAAATTCGTCGGCTGTGTCGATCAGCTCGTTCTCCGACGGGTCGAGCAGACCGCGAATAAAGAGCGCGTGCTCCATCATGATCCGATTCCAGAAGCACTCGACCTCCTGCATCGAACGATCGGGCAGACAGCCCTCCCTCTCGAGGGTCATGACATACTCGCGATAGTGCTTTGCTTCCCTGAGAATATGCTCGATGAGCAGAGGATAGTTCGTCGTGAACATTTTGCAGTTCAAAACATTATTGAGTATCTTCTCTTTGAAGGCGATCAGCCCGTCGAGCAGCTCGAGCGCTCGATGATTGAGCTGATGCACGCCAAAGCGCAGGTTAGGATTGATGCTTCCCTGACGGCAGTTTTCCTGCAAATGATGCGCCTGTTCGGTGAGCTCGTGGTTGATGGTGATGCAGGTGAAGGCTTCGGTCTGCTTTTCCGCTGCAGCAGTAAAGTCGGTCACCACCTCCCCCGAGGTCAGCACTTCCCTGCCAACGACCCCTTCACTGAGTGAAAGTGCGCGGCAGAGCATCTTTTCAAACTCGGTTTTGTAGCATTCCGCTTGCTTGGCGTAATCTGCATTTGCCGATGTGAAGCCAGCCTTCAAAAAGAGCGCGTGCTCCTTCATAATACGTCCGAAAAAGAGGTGCAGCTCCAATGATTTTACGATATAGTGGTTGGTGTTCATAGGGTCCTCCGTGATCGATTCATTCGTGATTTAATGCAGTATATGCAAACACGGAGGGAAATGCGAATTTTGACCATCCCAAACGAAAAGAGCGCCGCAAAAAGCGGCGCTCTCGGGATATCGTGTGTCTGATGAATCGATCAGAAGTTCTCGAGCAGTGTCTTGTAGAATTCGGAATAATCGCCGCGCTGCTGGGTGGTGAACTCGATCGCTTCGCGAGGATGGCGGTTGAGCAGACCCGTGAACATATACTGCAGGTCATATCCCCATACCACGCCCTGCTCTTTGAGCGGGCACATATAATTCTCGATGAATTTCAGCAGGTCGTAGAGATTGTATTTCGGATTCTTCAGGAAGCCGAGCAGCAGTTCCATCGCGCAGTTGCCTGCACCGCGACCCATGCCCTGCACGGTAGCATCCAGATAGGATACACCGTAGGACATCGTCTCGATCGTGTTGGCAAACGCCAGATTCTGGTTGTTGTGTGCATGGAAGCCGATCTGCTTGTCGGTGCCCTCTACTGCGGCAAGGTATACCTTTGCCAGCTCGGAGGCATTTTCGGGATAGAGCGAACCGTAGCTGTCTACCAGATAGATAACGTCTACGCTCGTAGCAGCCAGCATTTCGAGCGCCTGCTTCACCTGATCGGTGCCCGACTGAGAGATCGCCATGATATTGCAGGTGGTCTCATAGCCAAGGTTGTGGAAATACTCGATCATTTCGATCGCCGCGGGAATCTGGTGGATATAGCAAGCTACGCGCACCATATCGATCACGCTCTCTGCTTTGGGCAGGAAATCGGTCTTGTAGTCGCATCTGCCGACGTCTGCCATGACCGAGATCTTCATATCGGTCGGATTGTCGCCGACGATCGCGCGCAGATCCTCTTCCTTGCAGAACTTCCACTTACCGAAATCGCTTTCCTTGAACATATTTCTGCTCGCCTTGTAGCCGAATTCCATATAATCAATGCCGCTTCTGACATTCATCTTATACAGCTCTGTCACGAACTCATCGGTAAATTCGAAGTTATTGCACAGACCGCCGTCTCTGATCGTTGCGTCGAGCACCTTCAGATCGTCTCGCACGCCCATTAAGTTACCTTTTCTTTCAGCCATTTTATCCGTCTCCTAACTCTTGATTGCATTTGAGTAATGAATATTGTTCATTATAGCACATTATATCGTATTTGTCAATTCAAACCGCCGATAAAGTGTGAAATATTTTGCATCGCAAAAAAGGAGCGGAAAGCATTGAAATTCGCTTGTTTTTGTGGTAAAATCAATATAGATTAGAAAACATAGGGGCGATCGGATATAGCAAAGGTTATCCTGATATGCGGAAAGAGCAGCAGCGGAAAGAGCACATATGCCCGGTAGCTCTGCAGTGAAAACCCTGCCGTTGTGCTGTCGATCGATGAGATCATGCTTGCCCTTTTCGGGCAACACTGCGGTGACAAGCACGATGAGTATGCCGACAAGACCCGAAATTATCTGCTAAACAAGTCGCTTGAGCTGATCGGATCGGGCATCGACGTCGTATTGGACTGGGGATTCTGGAGAAAAGAAGCCCGAGACTTTGCAAGGGATTTTTACCGCTCGCGAAATATCGAGTGTGCCTTCCATTATATCGACGTCAGCGATGAAACTTGGATAGCGCGCCTTAATAAGCGCAATGCTGCCGTGCTGGCAGACGAAACGGTCGCCTACTTTGTCGATGCCAACCTTGCCGCCAAATTCACCGCTCGCTTTGAGATGCCGAGCAGAGAGGAGATCGACGTGTGGGTCAAGCAGTAGCTTGGCGCTATGCTTATTTTGATGCCAAATGCACACCCCTAACGACATGTCGTCAAAAGTCGCAGGAATCGTTAAAATGTGCGCATCGTTATTTCCTGCGGTTTTGTTCTAACGTTTCGTGCAGACGATCACACCAACCGTCCCAGTTTTCCTTGTAATCAACATCTGATAAGATTCGTCCTTCAAAATCCGCAGCGGAATAGACTTTTCGTTCTACGCAAGCATCTACGCACATTTGATATGCTTCCCAATCCAAATCATCCTCATCCCAAACGAGCGGTACAATTTCCAGACCGGCAGTGTAAGCTACCCATGCGCGTGTATGACCGTCTGTAAAAATGATACGACCGTTCAACTCTTTGATTGGAATAGGCGGAAAGTTAGATAAATCATCTTTATCAAACCATAATTTGATCGCGCGTATCTTTTCCTCCGACACATAAAATTGTGAAGGCTGAATATCTAATAGTTTCAATTTGCTGATATCCATAAAGCTTTACTCCAAATAATAAACCGGACACCAATCGTGATATCCATTGTATCAAAATTGGTGTCCGGTTCTGGCTGGGATGACAGGGGTCGAACCTGTACTACAAGAGTCAAAGTCTCGTGTGCTGCCGCTACACCACATCCCAACGCAAGGGATAGTATAGCACATTGCGACAGTTTTGTCAAGAACTTTTTACAAAGTAACAGCGCTCTGTAGGGTGTAACATTAGATTGCAAAGTTCAAACGAACTTCGCAGTCTAATTTTTTTATACCCAAAACGGCCGAGAAAGGAGCGTGAAAAC
>CAYRQA010000044.1:0-13124 GCA_964426285.1 uncultured Lachnospiraceae bacterium
GCGTTATATCAAGCGTGGCGGTAAAGTCTGGATCAAGATTTTCCCCGACAAGCCCATTACCGAGAAGCCCGCTGAAACCCGAATGGGTTCCGGTAAAGGCTCGCCCGAATACTGGGTAGCAGTCGTGAAACCCGGCAGAGTTATGTTTGAGATGGACGGCGTATCGCCCGAGATCGCGAAGGAAGCTATGCGTCTTGCTTCCCACAAGCTGCCGATCAAATGCAAGTTTGTTCAGAAAGAAACAACTACTGAGGAGGCATAAGCAGTGAAAGCAAGCGAAATCAAAGCAATGTCCGCTGAAGAACTCGAAAAGAAGCTCGGCGAACTGAAAGAAGAACTGTTCAATCTGCGCTTCCAGCACGCGATCAATCAGCTTGACAATCCTCACAAGATTGCGGATGTCAAGAAAGACATCGCCCGTGTGATGACCATTCTTCACGAGAAGAATGCCTGATAGGGAAGGAGTATTGAAACATGAGTGAAATGACTGAGCGCAACCTGCGCAAGACCCGTGTGGGCAAGGTCGTCAGCAACAAGATGGATAAGACCATCGTCGTTGCCATCGAGGACAACGTAAAGCATCCCAAGTACGGTAAGATCATTAAGAGAACTCTGAAGCTCTATGCACAGGACGACCAGAACCAGTGCGATATCGGCGACACCGTTCTCGTGATGGAAACAAGACCTCTCTCCAAGCTGAAGAGATGGAGACTTGTTGAAATCATTGAAAAGGTTAAATAAGCAGCAATACAGCAAAATCTGTGTTGCCATAAGGAGGAAAAACAGTGATTCAGCAGCAGACACTTATGAAGGTTGCCGATAATACCGGCGCCAAAGAGTTAATGTGCATTCGCGTCCTCGGCGGTTCCGGCAGAAGATATGCCAACATTGGCGACGTAGTAGTCGCTTCTGTTAAGAAGGCAGCTCCCGGCGGCACTGTAAAGAAGGGCGAAGTAGTGAAGGCAGTTGTAGTCAGAAGCGTGAAGGGTCTCCGCCGTGCAGACGGTTCCTATATCAAGTTCGACGAGAACGCAGCTGTCATCATCAAGGCCGATAAGAACCCTGTCGGTACCCGTATTTTTGGGTCGGTAGCAAGAGAGCTCCGTGAGAAGGACTACCTCAAGATCCTCTCGCTCGCTCCCGAAGTACTGTAAGGAGGTAACCTGAAATGTTTATTAAAAAAGGCGATACCGTTGTAGTACTTTCCGGTAAATACGAGGATAAGAAGGACAAAGACGGCAAAGTTAAAACCGCAAAGGTTCTCGAAGTATCTCCCGAAGAGGGCAAGGTAATCGTAGAGAACGTTCACAAAGTTTCGAAGCACCTGAAGGCAAGAAAGCAGGGCGATCAGTCTGCCATCATTAAGGTAGACGCGCCCATCTATGCCTGCAAGGTTCAGCTGTACTGCCCCGACTGCAAGAAGGGCGTTCGCTCCAAGGCAGTCTACAAGGATGGCAGGGACGGCAAGAAGATTAAAGTTCGCGCTTGCGTAAAGTGCGGCCACGAATTTGACTAAGGAGGTACAGGAAAATGGCAAGACTTAAGGAAACTTACAGAGCTGAAGTTGCTCCTGCCCTCATGAAAAAATTCCAGTACAAGAGCGTGATGCAGATCCCCAAGCTCGACAAAATCGTTATCAACGTCGGCGCAGGCGATGCAAAGGATAACTCGAAGGTTATCGATGTCATCATCGGCGAGCTGACCCAGATCACCGGTCAGAAGGCAGTTCCCACCTACGCACGCAAGTCGGTTGCTAACTTCAAGCTCCGTGAGGGAATGAAGATCGGCGCAAAGGTCACTCTCCGCGGCGACAGAATGTACGAGTTCATCGACAGACTGTTCAATCTGGCACTGCCCCGTGTCCGTGACTTCAAGGGTATCAACCCCAACGGCTTCGACGGCAGAGGCAACTACTCCCTCGGTCTGAAGGAGCAGCTGATCTTCCCCGAAATCGAGTACGATAAGATCGACAAGATCCGCGGTATGGACATCGCATTCGTAACCACCGCAAATACCGACGAAGAAGCACGCGAACTGCTGACCCTCATGGGCGCACCCTTCGCGAAGTAAGGAGGAGAATTGACATGGCAAAGAAGTCGATGATTGCAAAGCAGCAGAGACCCCAGAAGTTCTCGACCCGTGAATACAACAGATGCAAGATCTGCGGCCGCCCTCACGCATACATGCGTAAGTACGGTATCTGCCGTATCTGCTTCCGTGAACTGGCGTACAAGGGTGAGATCCCCGGCGTCAGAAAAGCTTCTTGGTAATCTAAACAAATTTTTTAAAGCTCCAATCTTTCCGGAAGGAAAACGACTGTTTTAACCGCCGGATCGCAGCCCGCGAAAGCGGGCAGCAAGAGATTGTACTTGCATAAATTAGGAGGAAAAAACTATGCAGATTTCAGACGTAATTGCGGATATGCTCACCAGAATCCGCAATGCAAACAATGCAAAGCACGAGAGCGTTGATATCCCCGCTTCGAACCTCAAGAAGTCTATCGCAGACATCCTGCTCGAAGAAGGTTATATCAAAGGCTATCAGGTGATTGAAGACGGTAAGCAGGGTGTGATCAGAATCACCCTGAAGTACATCGGCAAGCAGAAGGTCATTCAGGGACTTCGCCGTGTATCCAAGCCCGGCCTGCGTATCTACGCAAGCTGCGAGGATATGCCCAAGGTCATGAACGGTCTGGGCGTTGCGATCGTATCCACTTCCAAGGGCATCATGACCGACAAGAAGGCTCGCAGCCTGAACGTCGGCGGCGAAGTGCTCGCATTTGTATGGTAATCGGGAGGTAGAAAAATGTCAAGAATTGGTAGAAAATCTATCCTGATTCCCGCAGGTGTTGAAGTAACCATCGGTGAAAACAATGTGGTTACCGTAAAGGGTCCCAAGGGAACTCTGACCGAGAAGTTCCACCCCAACATGACCATCGCTAAGGAAGGCGCAGAAATCACTGTGTCCCGTCCCGACGATGACAAGCTCAACAGAGCACTCCACGGTCTGACCAGAACCCTGATCAACAACATGGTGGTCGGTGTTTCTGAAGGCTACTCCAAGAAGCTGGTCGTTACCGGTGTAGGTTACAGAGTAGCAATGACCGGTAAGAACCTCCAGATGACCCTGGGTTATTCCCACCTGGTAATCATGGAGCCTGAAGACGGCATCACCTTCGCCTGCCCCGATTCGAACACCATTATCGTTTCCGGTATTGATAAGCAGAAGGTCGGTCAGGTTGCAGCTGTCGTCAGAAGCAAGAGACCTCCCGAACCCTACAAGGGCAAGGGCGTTGCATACGATGGTGAAAGAATCCGTCGTAAGGCCGGCAAAACCGGTAAGTAATGAAAGGAGTGCAAAGAGATGGTATCAAGAAAAGACTCCAACATTCAGCGTAAGAAAAGACACGCAAGAGTCAGAGCAAAGATCTCCGGTACCCCGGAGCGTCCCCGTCTTTGCGTTTATCGTTCGAACGCCAATATTCAGGCGCAGATCATCGATGACACGACCGGCGTAACCCTTGCAGCAGCATCCTCTTACGAGAAGGATTTCGGCACTGCCGGCGGCAACAAGGAAGCAGCTAAGCAGGTCGGCGCACTCATCGCTGAGCGTGCAATCGCGAAGGGCATCACCGAGGTTGTATTCGACCGCGGCGGCTACCTCTATCACGGACGCGTCCTCGAACTTGCAACGGGCGCACGTGAAGCAGGACTGAAGTTCTAAGAGGAGGATTGAATAATGGCTAAAATGATCGACGCAGCTACGCTTGACCTGCAGGAAAAACCTATCAGAACCAAGCGAGTTTCCAAAACAGTAAAAGGTGGTCGTATTGCCAGCTTTGCTACCATTATGATCGTAGGCGACGCGAACGGACACGTTGGCTATGGTCTGGGCAAGGCAGCAGAAGTACCCGAAGCAATGCGCAAGGGTATCGAAGACGCCAAGAAGAATATCATCACCGTATCCATGAAGGGCGACACCATCCCTCATGAGGTGATCGGCGAGTACGGTGCAGGCAAGGTTCTGCTCAAGCCGGCTCCCGAAGGTACCGGTATCATCGCAGGCGGCACCGTTCGTGCCATCCTCGAGCTTGCCGGCATCAAGAACATCCGTGCAAAGTGCCTGCGCTCCAGCAACCCCACCAACGTGGTAAAAGCTACTTTTGCCGCACTGGAGGCTCTGAGAACTGCTGAAGAAGTTGCAGCAATGCGCGGCAAGACCGTAAGCGAAGTACTCGGCAGAAACGTATCTGCCGATGCTGAATAAGGAGGCGCAAGATGGAAATGGTAAAAATTACCCTCGTAAAGAGCCTGATTGCAGCGCTCCCCAATCAGAAGGCAACCGCCGCATCGCTCGGTCTGAAGAAGATCGGTGACAGCAAGACCCTGCCTGAAACCGAATCGCTCAAAGGCAAAATCAAGGTTGTTTCACATCTCGTGAAAGTAGAAACCGTCTAAGAAGGAGGAGAACACATGAAACTTCATGAACTTTCTCCCGCAGCAGGTTCCGCTGTAAAGCCCTTCCGTAAGGGCAGAGGAGCCGGTTCCGGTAACGGCAAAACAGCCGGAAAGGGCCATAAAGGTCAGAACGCTCGCTCCGGCGGCGGCGTAAAACCCGGTTTTGAAGGCGGTCAGCTCCCGCTGTACAGAAGACTTCCCAAGAGAGGCTTCTACAACAAGTTTGCTACTGTTTACACCATCGTAAACGTCGAGGCACTCAACCGCTTCGAAGACGGTGCAGTAGTTGATATGGCAGCACTGCTGAATGCCGGTATTGTCAAAAAAGAAAACGACGGACTCAAAGTACTCGGCCGCGGTGAAATCACTAAGAAAGTAACTGTTAAGGCAAATGTCTTTTCGGCCTCCGCAAAAGAAAAAATCGAAGCGGCTGGCGGAAAGATTGAGGTGGTCTGAGTGAAAAAGGTACTTGGCAAAATCAGAGACATCTGGGCAGCAAAGGATATCCGCTCTAAACTTCTGTTTACTGGATTCATCCTTCTGCTCTACAGACTCGGTTCTGCAATCCCTGTTCCTTATGTAAACGATTCCATCGTGGCAAGCTTCCAGTCTGTCTATGGTGGAACCGTGCTCGAGTACCTGAACCTGCTTTCCGGTTCGGCACTCGCACAGGCGACCTTGTTCGCCCTGTCCATCTCCCCCTATATCACCGCTCAGATCGTATTCCAGTTGCTGGCAGTTGCAATTCCCGCACTCCAGCGGATGTCGAAGGAAGAAGACGGTCAGAAGAAGATCGCTCAGTATACCCGTATCCTGACGGTCGCGCTGGCGCTCGTCACCTCCTTCGCATACTTCCAGATCCTGAAAACGCAGGGTTGGCTGGTACGTGATGACCTCTTCGCAGCACTGGTAATCATTGCTTGCTTCACCGCAGGCTCTGCCATTATCATGTGGCTGGGTGAAAAGATCAACGAATACGGTATCGGCAACGGTATCTCGATGATCCTCTTCGCAAACATCCTGTCGGGTCTGCCTTCCAGCTTCTATTCGATCTGGAAGATGTTCACTAACTGGGGTGTTTGGACTGCAGTCGCAGTCATCGCAGTGCTGGTCATCGTAGTGATGGTCGTTTTCGTAGTGTTCATTACGAACAGCGAACGCCGCATTCCGATCCAGTACGCAAAGCGTGTAGTCGGTAGAAAGATGTACGGCGGACAGAACACCAGTCTGCCGATCAAGCTGAACATGACAGGCGTTATGCCGATCATCTTCGCTTCCTCGATCGTATCGCTGCCCGCGACCATTGCAACCTTTGCAGGTGTGACGAAGAAAACCGAGGGATTCTGGGGCACCGTCCTCAAGCTCCTCGATGCAACCTCCCCCATCTACATCGTTGCATATCTCGGCATGATCATTGCATTTGCATACTTCTATATCGCGATCTCCTTCGATCCGGTTGAAGTATCCAATAACCTGAAGCGTAACGGCGGCACCGTACAGGGCATTCGTCCCGGTGCACCCACTGCAGAATATATCAAGAAGATCCTGAACCGTGTCACTCTGATCGGTGCATTCTTCCTGGTAATCATTGCAGGTCTGCCTCTGATCGTCAACGCGATCGCATCGCTCTTTGATAACAATATGCTGCAGGGCTTCGCATTTGGCGGTTCCTCGCTGCTCATCGTTGTCGGTGTTGCGCTCGAGACCTACAGAGATATCGAAGCTCAGATGTCGATGAGACACTACAAGGGCTTCCTGCAGTAAGACTGAGGTGAACAAAGATGAAAATCATGTTTTTAGGCGCTCCCGGCGCAGGTAAAGGCACTCAGGCTGAAAACGTCAGCGCGGCATTTGGCATTCCTGCCATTTCGACCGGCGCCATGATCAGAGAAGCAATCAAAAACGGCACCGAAATGGGCAAGGCTGCAAAGGCTTACTCCGAATCGGGCGCACTCGTTCCCGATGAAGTTGTAATCGGCATCATCAAAGAACGTCTCGAAGCCGATGATTGCAAGAACGGTTTCATCCTGGACGGTTTCCCGAGAACGGTCGTTCAGGCAGAAGCACTCGACCAGATGGGCATCGAAATGGACGTAGTCGTCTCGATCGAAGTCGACGATCAGCGCATCGTTGACAGAATGAGCGGCCGCCGTGTTTGCCCCCTCTGCGGTGCAAGCTACCATGTCGCTTCCAAGCCTTCGGCTGACGGCAAGACCTGTGATAAGGATGGCGCCGAGCTGACCATGCGTAAGGACGACGCACCCGACGTAGTGCTCAGCCGTCTGAAGGTTTATCACGAACAGACCGAGCCTCTGAAGGATTACTACCAGGCAAAGGGTAAACTGAAGCTGGTAGAAGGACAGGAAAAGGTTGAGGATACCACTCGCCTGACCCTCGAAGCCATCAAGGGCTAAGGCTGAGAATGATCCAGCTCAAAAACGCGGAACAGATTTCCGCTATGAAAAAAGCGGGAAGAATCACCGCTGAGGCACTCGTACTTGCCGGAGAGACGGTAAAGCCCGGTGTAACCACCAAGCACATTGACGAGGTGATCAGACATCACATCGAAAAGTGCGGTGCGAAGCCGTCTTTCCTCGGCTACGGGGGATTTCCGGCAAGCGCCTGCATCAGCGTAAACAATGAAGTGATCCACGGCATACCTTCCAGGGAGGTCGTCCTCCAGGAAGGGGACATCGTCAAAGTGGATGTTGGCGCATTTATCGGCGGCTTCCACGGAGACAGTGCCCGCACCTTTGGCGTGGGTAAGATCAGCGACGAAGCTTCGAGGCTGATTCGGGTGACCGAAGAAAGCTTCTGGAAGGGGCTGAAACAGCTGCAAATCGGTAACAGGCTCGGCGATGTGGGAAACGCAATTGAATCCCACGTAGTCGATGCGGGATATTCGGTGGTGCGCAAGTATATCGGTCACGGAGTGGGCCGCAACCTGCATGAATCGCCCGATGTTCCCAACTACGGAACGCCCGGCAGAGGACAAAGGCTGGTCTCCGGCATGACGCTGGCGATCGAGCCGATGGTCTGCGCAGGCTCGGCAGCCGTCCATGAGCTGTCAAACGGCTGGACGGTGGTCACGGATGACGGCTCGCTTGCCGCTCATTATGAAAATTCCGTTGCCCTCACCGAAAACGGCATTATTGTACTGACTACGGTCGATCATATCGGCTGAATAAGGAGGGATTCTTCTGGCTAAAGATGATGTAATCGAATTTGAAGGAACCGTTGTGGAGGCACTGCCCAACGCGAACTTTAAGGTAAAGCTTCCCAATGGGCATATCATAACCGCCCACCTTTCCGGAAAGCTTCGCCTGAACTATATCTGGATTCTTCCCGGCGACAGCGTGAAGGTGGAAGTATCCATTTACGATCCTACCAAGGGTCGGATCACATGGCGTTCAAAATAAGAAAGGAATGGTGAATGACATGAAAGTTAAACCGTCCGTAAAGAAGATCTGCGAAAAGTGCAAGATCATCAAGAGAAAGGGTGTCGTAATGGTCATTTGCGAAAACCCCAAGCACAAGCAGAAACAGGGCTAATTCATAAGAAAGGGTAAAAAAATATGGCACGTATAGCAGGTGTTGATATTCCGAATAACAAGCGCATCGAAATCGCGCTGACCTATATCTACGGTATCGGCAGAAAGAGCGCAAACGATATTCTGGCTGCCACCGGCATTGATCCGGATACCCGTGCAAAAGACCTGACCGACGCTGACGTAGCAAAGCTGCGTGATGAGATCGAAAACAACTACAAGGTTGAAGGCGATCTGCGTCGTGATGTAGCACTGGACATCAAGAGAATGGTCGAGATCAACTGCTACCGGGGTATCAGACACAGAAAAGGTCTGCCGGTAAGAGGACAGAGAACCAGAACCAATGCGAGAACCAGAAAGGGTCCCGCTAAGACTATCGCAAACAAGAAGAAGTAAGGAGTGAGAACAGCAAGATGGCAAAAGCTACCGCAAAGAAAGTTGTCAGAAAGCGCAGAGAGCGTAAAAACATCGAAAAGGGTGCTGCTCATATCCGCGCAACCTATAACAATACCATCGTAACGATCACCGATCTGAACGGCAACGCTGTTTCTTGGGCATCCGCAGGCGAACTCGGATTCAGAGGCTCCAGAAAGTCTACTCCCTTCGCAGCACAGTCCGCAGCAGAAACCGCTGCAAAGATCGCAGTCGAGCATGGCATGAAAACCGTTGAAGTATACGTTAAGGGTCCCGGTTCAGGACGTGAGTCGGCAATCCGTGCACTTCAGGCTACCGGTCTGGAAGTTACCATGATCAAGGACGTAACGCCCATCCCTCACAACGGTTGCAGACCGCCTAAGCGCAGACGCGTTTAATCCAATAGGAGGTAAGTAAAATGGCAGTAAATCACGATCCTATTCTGAAGAAGTGCAGAGCGCTGGATATCAGCCCCGCAGTTCTCGGATACAATAAGTCGTCCAACAGAAACCCCGGCAACGGCGGTATGAAGCATAAGATGTCTGAGTACGGTGTTCAGCTGAAGGAAAAGCAGAAGCTGAAGTTCATCTACGGCGTGCTCGAGAAGCAGTTCTATCACTACTACGAGATCGCTGCAAAGAAGCCCGGTGTAACCGGTGAAAACCTGCTCGAGATCCTCGAGACCCGTCTTGACAACGTTGTCTGGAGAATGGGTATGGCAAACACCCGCCGTGAGGCAAGACAGCTCGCTACTCATGGCCACTTCACCGTAAACGGCAAGAAGGTAAACATCCCCTCGCTGCTCGTAAAGCCCGGTGATGTGATCGCTGTGAAGGAAAGCAGCCGTTCGCTTGACAAGTTCAAGGCACTTGCTGAGAAACTTGACACCACGAGCGCACCGAAATGGCTTGAAGTAAACGCAGACGCACTCTCTGCAAAGGTAGTTTCGATGCCTGCAAGAGAAGATCTTGACTTCGAAATCAACGAGCAGCTTGTAGTCGAGCTTTACTCTAAGTAATACTCTCAGCATTTGGCAGACAGACGTCTGTCTGCCTCGGTTCACAAACCATCAATTATAATAGGAGGGTATATATGATAGAGATGATTGAAAAGCCTAATATCGTCACTGAATTTCTCAGCGAGGATGGGAAAGTAGGCAAATTTGTTGTCGAACCTCTCGAACGTGGCTACGGCACGACGCTTGGTAACTCGCTGCGCAGAGTTCTGCTCAGCTCGCTTCCCGGTGTTGCGGTAGTCAGCGTAAAAATTGACGGCGTACTGCATGAGATCTCGACCATTCCCGGCATAAAAGAGGATGTTCCCGAAATTATCCTCAACGTAAAGGGAATCGTTGCGAAACTCTATTCCGACACTGCCAAGACGGTACTGATCGACATGACCGGTCCCTGCAAGGTAACTGCCGGAGATATCAAAGCGGATGCGGATATTGAGATTCTCAATCCCGATCATCCGATTGCGACACTGAGCGACGGTGCAAGATTTTACATGGAGCTCACCTTTGACCATGGCAGAGGCTATGTGTCGCAGGACAAGAACAA
The DNA here is from genome assembly GCA_964426285.1 of uncultured Lachnospiraceae bacterium. GTDB lineage: Bacteria > Bacillota > Clostridia > Oscillospirales > CAG-272 > CAKSQF01. The sequence goes on from CAYRQA010000044.1 coordinate 9,979, forward strand.
GCTGAATAACTCTCCCGTGATCGGACTGATCTATACCGACTCAATCTACACGCCAGTATACAACGTCAGCTACAAGGTCGAGAACACCCGTGTGGGCAATATCACCGACTACGACAAGCTGACCCTCGAAGTCCTGACCAATGGCGTTATTTCCGCTAAAGAAGCAGTATCGCTGGGCGCCAAGATACTCAACGAGCATCTCAACCTCTTTGCCAACCTCTCGGAGGAGACAAGAGGCACGCAGATCATGGTAGAACGCGAAGAAACCGTGAAGGAAAAAATCCTTGAGATGACCATTGAGGAACTTGACATGTCTGTCAGAAGCTTCAACTGTCTGAAGCGTGCGGGTATCAACACCGTAGAAGATCTGACAAACAAGACCGAGGAAGATATGATCAAGGTCAGAAACCTCGGTAAGAAATCGCTCGAAGAAGTGATTGCAAAACTGCACTCGCTGGGACTCGACCTCAAGCGTGAGGAAGAGTAACAGCTTACCCGATGAGATAAGATAAAGGAGGAAACTCAAACATGCCCGGAACCAGAAAACTCGGCAGACCTACTGCTCACAGAAATCTGATGCTCCGCGGAATGGTCACCTATCTGCTCGAGAACGGACAGATCGAGACGACCGTTACCAGAGCCAAGGAAGTTCGCAGTCTGGCTGAGAAAATGATAACGCTCGGAAAGACGAACACGCTCGCTTCGCGCCGTGCTGCACTGGCATTCATTACCAAGGAAGACGTAGTGAAGAAGCTGTTCGATACCATTGCCCCCCAGTACGCTGACAGAAACGGTGGTTACACCGCTATCTATAAGCTGGGTCCCCGTCGCGGCGACGGCGCTGAAATGGCGATCATCAGACTGATCGGCGTAGAAGCACCCGCAGTTGCCGAAGAGGATAAGAAGGCTGCTAAGAAGGCTAAGAAGGCTGCTAAGAAAGAAGAAGCAGCTACCGACGCTGAATAATTCATACGAAAAAGGCTGTCACATTTGTGACAGCCTTTTTGATATTCAATCGATTTGCAGTTCGGCGATAGATTTGCGCATACCGCAGATGATCAGATGGACCGCAGGAGCAATGAAACCGATGACCGTACGAGGAATGAAGTCAAAGAGGAGGTATGCAAGCAGATCAAAATTGCTACCCGTTTCCCAAACCATGGCATCAGATATCGCTTTGAAGAACAGATTGCCGAGAATGAAGACTATTAACGTGATCAGCACTTGAGCGATCAACGTACCGTATGCGAAAGATGCACTGCGGTGGCGGAAGAAGATCAAGTAGATGGGAATTACGCTGATGTAGAGAGCCAACCAAAAGATCCAATCGAGCGGGAGAATGTCGGTGGATACGATCATCTGAAACAAACCCAAGCAGATCAGATTGGCGGCAAGTGCATATAACGTGCCGTAAAGAAAGTTTTTCGCCGTAACCTTCATCAAAACTCACGACCCTTCATCCGTCTCCGAATGAAGCAGATCGTGCCGTCGAATGCGGGCGAAACGAAACCTGCGACAAGGATAATGAGGTATGAGTAGAAATAGCCGGCTGTCTTCAAAAAGAGGTTCGAGGGGATCAGAGCGTCCCACACAGCTTCACTGACGTTCGTGAGCAACAGCCATATGAGCAGGGACAAAACGGCGTGCACCACAGCGAACGCTATGCCAAACCCAGAGGTTTCCTCACCCATGACCTTGAAGTACACGGGAATGAGTACGACCCCTGCGATCAAAGCAAAGAACATGGAAAAGGCGATCAGTCCGAGGTAATTGACAAAGACGACTAAGCCCCAAACGATCAGATGGAATCCGAGCGCCGTGAGTGCCCCTCGGATCAGGGCAGTTTTAGATAGTTTCATAGCAACCGTCCTTTCAAAATGTCATTTCTATCCAACTCCATTCTATAGGACGCTGTGAAACACTCATGAATAATTTGTAAATTTTCAGAAACGCCTAAAAAATCAGCTCCAAACTGAATGCGTGTATGCGCCGCAGATCGCCCACTGCCGATCGAAACTGTACGAGTGCCGCTTCGGTCTCGATGTCGCTCGGATCTTCACCAAGGCGCGCCAAATAGCCCTCGCAGGCGTTGCTCGCATTCCGAACGAGATCATAGGGCGTCGAATAGGCAGCGAAACGCTTCAAATCGCGCCATTCGGCGTCTAACTTCTCTGCGTAACCGTCGTCGCATTGCACTTGATCCAGACTTCTGAGGAGGTCATCACAACGCTCGGTGAGCCGATAGCTGTTGATGAGCGTGCCGATCGGCAAAAGGATGACCAAAAGAATGGCGATGATCAGTTCCCTCATTTTTTCGATTCCTTCTTTATAACTGAATACTGCCCCTGATCGTCAACGGTGAGCAGATATATATGCTTGAGCCGGAGATGCTTCCTGTGAAGCAACTTCTCGATCTCATCCTGCGATCGCCCGGTCTGCTCGAGCTCAGAGCGATTGTATCGCCCGTCGGCGACCAGAATGTGGGCGATTCCGCTGTCGGGTGCGGGGACTGACAGCTCAGCACGGGTCGGCTGTTCCTTGTCAGGCATCAAAAAGATCGAGATCGCCCCCGATGCCTCGAGGATGGCAAACTTCACCTCAGCAGGATCGCTCACCTTGTTGGTGCGAAGCACGGCAAGGAACTCTTCGGGGGTGATGCGGTTCTTTTTGAGTTCGGATTGCACGATCCTTCCATCCCGAATAAGGAATGCGGGCGTTCCCTCGACCCATTTGCGCAGGGCAGGGAATCGGAAGAAGAGTGATGGGATGATGATTTCCAGTGCAAAGATGAAAGCCACAGGCACAAGCCCGTAGAGAATGGGTATGTTCGGATCGGTGATCGGGATCGCCGCGAGCTCTGAGAGCAGGAGTGTGGTGATCAGCTCGGACAGCTGCAATTCACCGAGCTGCCGCTTCCCGAGCAGGCGCATAATAACCGTCAGAAACAGATAGACGATGATCGTTCGGCAGAGTATGGATGCCATAAGTCCCCTCCTTATGGTAAGTATGCGCAGGAAATCGGGATTATCGAAAGGAAATTTGTGCTATTCGGAAAAAGCGCCAAAATGTCGAATTTTCTTTGAAAAAGCCCTTGACAAACCTGATTGGTTATGCTATACTATGCAAGTCGCCTGAACGAAGCGAGT
>CAYRQA010000045.1:0-12981 GCA_964426285.1 uncultured Lachnospiraceae bacterium
CAAGCATCCTGTTTATCTCCGTCAACAAAATCTGCTCCACCTGCACATTGTGTATATTCCTTAGGTAATGCAATTACTTAGCATGGAAAGCAATACATAAAAAAGGCAATCAAGCCCATGCGGGCTTGATTGCCTTTTGATCGTTTATCAGTTAGAACCGAAAGTGCTTATACCTTTGCGGTGGCGTTCTTCTTGCGCTTGGTAAGCGTGATGACGAGAATGACGATCGTGGTGGTATTGAGTAGGATCGGGATGAGCCACATGATGAGGTCGGTGTAATCCTTCGGGAGCTTTGCCGTGACAGAGTCTTTAAGGCTTATCTCGGTCTTTGCTCCTCTGTCGGAATAGTACTTTCCGCACTCCTCGCAGTGCCAATGCTCGATATTGCCCTCGGCGTCGGTGGTTGCCGCGTGCTCGGCTATATGATCGAGATCGACATGGTTGTTCGGGTCAAGCTCACTGTAATGCGCGCTGCAGATGGTGCATATCGCCTGCTCGGAACAGGTTGCGGTGCCACCGATGTGCTTGCAGGAGTAGCCGCAGAGCGTGCAGATGCCGTCCTTCCACTCATGCTCCTCCTTTTCGACCTCGGTGAGATCGCAGCAGGAGAAGGTCTTGGTGTGCTTCTTGTCGGTGGTGGTCCATTCAGCCTCGGATGTATGGTTATGCTCGTTCAGCTCGCCGCACTCCACGCCGCAGACCGTGCAGTGTGCCTTTTCGGTGCAGGTGGCACTGTTGGTATCGTAGGTGTGATCAGCAGGTGCGGTATATGCCTCGATGTAGCTGTACTTGCAGTTCTTGCAGGAGCGGGTGGTATATCCGAAATCGGTACAGGTCGGAGCGGTTATCTTCGACTTAATATTGTGATCGGTCTTGGGTACAGACACCGTGTGGGTGTTGCCGCAGGAGCAGGAGTAGGTCCTCTCTCCCTCGGCGGTACAGGTCGCCGCTTTTGTGACGGTTCCCTCTCCGAAGGTGTGACCGACCGGAGCGGTATAATCGCTTCTGTACGACTCTCCGCAGGTCTCGCAGGTGTAGTCGGTGTAACCTACCTCGGTATGTGTCGGCTCGACTACATTTGTCTGCCAATTGTGTCCGAGCGCCTCGACCGACTTGAAATCGCCGTATTTGCCACAGCGCTCGCACTTGTCCTGAATGATACCGCCGCCGGTGCAGGTCGCCTCGATGATTGGCATACTGTTCTGCTGTGCCGATAGGGTTTACCCTAATGAGATACTAAAATTGACCGCAATAGATAAATTCCTCGATTTCATCGGTTGTAAATCCTTCTTCGAGCAGATGATCTACGTATTCGGGAGAAATGCCCAATCCCGATGCTACTGATTTAAGCTCGCTGAGATACTCTGTATTATCTTCACATTTACGCATCAGAGGAAGTTCCCATTGTTATGGCTTATAATATTCCCGATTTATTGGTTTCGCTTTGCTCCCTACGTACTTCGAGATGAGAACATTGGAATTTTCGGAGCACTTGCGAAAAGCAAGAAAATGCTCAAAGGACATTACGCCGAACTGATAAAACTGGACATCAGCAATTTAGGTTGGTATGTACTTATGTACTTCACATTCGGTATTGCAAGTTTCTATGTAAAACCCTATACCGCTATCGTTTACGCGGAATTTTATGATTATCTGAAAGCACAAGCTGAATAAATTTCTGCCTACAAATATGCCTACAGAATCAAAAATGAGCATTCAAAAAATCACATAACAGCAAAAATGACTACTTAACAAGTCGATCCCGATAACCCTTTTGGTCAAAAAAGGATTATCGGGATCTATTTGTGATGCGGAAAACTCAATCAAAAACGTGTGCATTGTACTTCTAAGCAGTAGGTCGAGGGTTCGAATCCCCCCAAGGTACGCCATGTGGTGGGTATAGCTAAGCTGGTTATAGCGCCAGGTTGTGGCCCTAGAGGCCGTGGGTTGACGATCTGCGCGAGATGGCTGCCATAGCGCACGGAGAGGACATTGAAAAAATTGCTGCGGGGCTGAAAAAGCCACTGAAAAAGCTCGGAATAGACATCGTTGTCGAGGACAGCGTAAAGGCGGCAGAGGGGTATCGCTCTGGCGCGTATTACGATCCCGACACAAGGACGGTGCATCTCAGCCGGGAATGGGGGAATACCAACGACGTAACGAGGCTCGTTATGTTGAAGGACGGAAGCCTTGCGGTCATGGATGTGCCGCTATCGTTTGACCGCGCCGTAACGCAGACGGTGGCGCATGAGATAGCCCATGCCGATTCTGCGCTTGTCAAGGACAGCTATCTTGCCGAGGTTCAGAGACAGCAGGCGAGCAGACTGAGGAAGCTGCTTTCCGACACGCTGAGCAGAAGATATAGGGTAAGCCTGAACGGGGAGAGCGCGGAGAGCAACGGTGAGGGGGATACCGGTAAGAAGTACAGTGTAGCGGGGAAAAAGCTCGGAGACGGCAGACAGGCTGTCGCTTGGAGGCTCGATACAGATGTACAGGATCGGCTCTTCCATGGACAATAACGGCGTTGATATGCTTGAGGGATTTGGCGCCGGACTTATTATTGTTGTCGGAGGATTTGTGGTTTTTTACGAATTGGATTTGTTTTATACCACTTATTACTTTTTCATAATGCCAAAAACTATAACAAAATCAATACTGAATATTCTTGCTAATTTTAGCTTAGTGCTTATATTTTTTAGTGAATATTTATCAGATATCTTTGAGGAAGATGTAATAGTACCGATTGTTTTGTTTTTAATATACGTTGTTTTAAGAATTGTTTATTTTGCAGTTTCAACCCGTTCTTCGACTCAAGAAGATTGAAGAATAATTTTTGGTTTTGGCGGCTTCATGGGATGGGATCGGTTTCTGCTGAAGATAAACGAAGATCACCCATAAACTAAATCGAGTGCAGGTTTTTTTACTATTTGTGTTTGCGCATATGTGAGATTTGCGGATTCCTGCGAACAGACAGTCGAGGACGCCTGTCCCTACAAACGAATAGAAGAATAGCGCCCTGAATGACGAATCGTTCAGCCCCCCTTGAGCGGCGGGAGCAAGCCCCCGCCCTGCGAGTGATTTGAAATACATCGCCCCGAATGAAGGATTTTCACAATCCAACATTCGGGGCGCTATACATTTCCCGCGCGTCGAGTATTCGTCGCGCTTTTATAAAGTTCTTTGCTGACTTGGCGAAGCCAAGTCGTGCTTTCATTTCAAGAAAGCGACCGGGTTCCAAGGGCAGAGCTCTTGGCGGGGTGCAGGGGCGGCGCCCCTGCCGGAGCTCGAGGCGGAGCCTCGAATCATACCACAAAATCAGCCTTCAGCGTGAGCCATTCGGCGAACTCGCCCGAGTAGCGACCCTGATAGTGCCAGCCGAACTCGATGTGGATGGGGAGGCGGTCGGTGAGCGAATCCTTTTGCACCTCGTACTCGGTCGAGTAGAGGAGGGTGCGAGCCATGTGGTCGTTGGAGGGAATGGAGATCTGATCGGTCTGGAATTCGAAGCGGTCGTCGTTGATGATCAGGTAGTTCTTGAATCGCGGACCGAGCGAGATCGAGTAGCTGTCGCAGTAGAGGCTCAGTTTAAGCGTGCAGCTGCCTGTTTCGGGGTCGTAGGCGATCGTGTTCCACTCGGCGTAAAGCTCCATAGAACCGAGCTTGTCGCCGCGAGCAGAGGCGTTCACGGGGCCGACGGGCGGGAGAATCGGATCATCGGTGCTCGGCGGTGCATCGGTCGTGGGCGTGCCGACGGTCGTTTGATCGCTGCCGGGGGTGGCAGGCGGTGTAGGATCATCGGTCGTCGAGGTGGAGGTGGTAGGCTGACCCGAGGAAGTGCTGGGGGAGACGACCGAGGGGTCGCGCGTGGAGCTGTCGCCGATCGCGCTGTCGGGCGGGTCGTCGGAGATGCTCGGGGACGAGAGCAGGAGAACGAGGGCAATGATCGCGATGACAATGGTGGTAAGCAGTGCTGCCAAAATCACGGTGAGGTGCTTGTAGGATGAGGATTGGTCCATATTTGGCTTCCTTTCTGTCGAAAGTGAGAGGTGGAGGGGTGGAAAAGAGGATAATCAGAATTCGTTTTTCAGACTGCGCGAGAAGAGACCGTCAAGCGCCTTGTCGGGGGCTTCGCCCTGATAAAGGATCGAGTAGATGGCGTGGCAGATCGGCATCTCGACGTTGTAGCGCTTGCAGAGGTTTTCGATCGCCTCGGCGGTGTAGTAGCCTTCGGCGAGCTTCTCGAACTTTTCGCCCTTTACGTAGGCTTCGCCGAATGCGCGGTTGTGGCTGAACTTCGAGAAGACGGTCGCTTCGTAGTCGCCGAGGTGGCAGAGCCCGTAGGCAGAGCGCATATCGCCGCCCATCGCTTCGATCAGACGGGCAACCTCACTGGTCGCACGCGACATCAGCGCACCCTTGAGCGAGGATACCTGCAGTCCGTCGAGCATACCTGCCGCGATGCCGATGACGTTCTTGGCAGCGGCGCCGACCTCGTTGCCGATGAGGTCGCGGCCGTAGTAGAAGCGGATGAGATTGGAGGAGAAATGCTCGACGAGCATCTTCTTCGTGTCGGCATCGGCGCTGTCGATGACCATGCAGTTGGGTACGCCGCGGGCGAATTCCTGCGGGTGACCGGGACCGATCCAGACGGCGACGTGGTTGTTGTCGGCAACGTCTGCGCACATGAATTCAGAGGTGATCTCGGAAAGGCGCTTGCCCGTGGCGATCTCGATGCCCTTCATGCAGAGGATGAAGGTCTTGTTTTGCACGTGGTAGGGGAGTATCTCGCCCATGAGCGTGCGCAGGATCTGCGAGGGGATCGAAATGACGATGATCTCGGAGGAGAGCGCCTCGGAGAGGTCGAGCGAGAGCTTGATCGATTCGGGATAGGTGAGCACCCCGTTGGTGCGGGTGGCGAGGAGCTGCTGCATGGCGGGTGAATCCGCTTTGTCGTAGACGGTGACCTCCTGTCCGATGCTGTCGAGGTACCATGCGATAAAGGAACCCCATCTGCCGCAGCCGATTACTGTAACTTTCATATTTTTCTCCAATCGTGGTTTTATAGTAAATTTGGTAATAAACAAGTATGTATTTGCCCGAAAAGGGGCGTTTTAGTCCGAATTTTCTGTGAGCAGTTCGAACAAGAGGGAGAGCGCGGCTAGTGCCGCTCCCGAGCGCACAGCTTCTCGATCGCCCTCGATCTGCACCCTTCGGGTGACGGTTTTTGACGTGTGTGCACCGTCGATCGGGATCACTGCCGCGATCCAGACCGTGCCGACGGGATTTTCGCGGTCGCCGCCTGTCGGTCCTGCATAGCCGGTGAGGGCAAGGGCGCAGTCGGCTGCAAAGTATTTTGCGGCTCCTTCAGCCATGGCGGCGGCGCACTCGGCAGATATGACCCCGTGGCGCTCAATGGTTTCGGCAGGCACACCGAGGAAATCGTGCTTGATCCTTGGCGCATAGGCGACCAGCGCACACTCGAGCACGTCGGATGCACCCGACACCGAGGTGATCAGCGCACTGACCAGCCCGCCCGTGCAGGATTCGGCAGTGGTGACCGTGAGCCGTCGCTCGGCAAGCAGTTTGACGAGCTTTTCTGCGATGTTCATGCGTCAGGCGCTCCTTTCGCGGTCGGGCAGAGGTCGGATAGCGGGCATTCCCCGCATCGCGGTGCACGCGCCATGCAATATTCTCTGCCGAAGAGGACGATCCGATGGCAGAAGTCGCTCTGGTTCACCTCGGAAAGCTTTTCCGAGAGGATGCGCTCGATCCTGACGGGATTTTTTTCGCCCTGCGGCACGAGCCCCAGCCGCCCCGACAGGCGAATGCAGTGGGTGTCGACGACGACTGCTTGTCTGCCGTAGACGTCGCCGAGGAGCAGATTTGCCACCTTGCGCCCGACGCCCGGGAATTTTAACAGCTCCTCCATCTCGTCGGGCAGGATGCCGCCATAGTCGGAGATGAGCAATCGGCAGTCTTCGATGATGTCCTTCGCCTTGACGCGGTAGAGCCCGCAGGGGCGGACGATCGCCTCGACGTCGCCAAGGTCTGCATCGGCGAGCGCTTCAGGCGTGGGATAGCGCTCAAACAGGGCCTTGCAGGTGAGATTCACCCGTGCGTCGGTGCATTGCGCCGACAGCCGCGCCATGACGAGCAGCTTCCATGGCTCGCCCTCGTATTCGAGTGCGCAGAGCGCCTCGGGATAAATTTTCGCCAGCTGCTCGGCAATTTGGGTTGCGTGTGTGTTCATGGTTTTATCTCATTGAAACTCTTTTTGAAAAAAGGGTTTCAAACTTCCCAAAAACTTTTTTGAAAGCGTCGCAAATGCTTGCGCCGCACAGGCGTCGAATGGAGGATTGTTTTTCGGCGCTGCCCGCAAAGTCGGTTGCCAAATAAACAATAGACAAATTGCATAAACAGTTACGCCAAGCCCTCCTCTCTGAGGAGGGTGTCGCCGAGAATCGGCGAAGCCGATCTCGGTGACGGGAGGAGTTCGGCACAAAACGATACTATTTCCGCTGAAAACAGGCTACTCCCTCAGTCACGGCTTACGCCGTGCCAGCTCCCTCAGAGAGTGAGCCTCAGGTCTGTGTGCATCCTGACTATACAACTCTGTTTTGAGTTACTTTGCGGGCGGCTCCTTTTTCTTGGAACCCTTTTTGAAAAAAGGGTTCCAAACTCCCCCCAAAAATTTTTTTGAAAGCGCCGCAAATGCTTGCGCCGCAGGTGCGTTTTAGGTGCTTGTCCTTATTCTAACACAAAGTCGGTGAGATTTTTGCCGAAACAGGTCGCCAACCGTTCGATTACCAGCTTTGTCGGCAGACCAACCACGTTCTCAAAGTCGCCTCGGATGGCTGAGACGAATGCGCCGCCGCCCCCTTGGATGGCGTAAGCACCCGCTTTGTCCCGCGGCTCGCCCGTGGCGATGTATCCGTCGATGTCGGCGTCGGTGAGGGTGCGGAAGTCGATGGACGTCTCCATGCAGTCGGCGAGCTTTCGCGAACCGTCGCCCGAGAGCAGTGCAATGCCGCTCCAGACTCGATGGGTAGCGCCCGAAAGCAGCTTTAGCATCCGTGCGGCATCGGCATCGTCGGTCGGCTTGCCCAAAATCTCACCGTCGGGCGCTTCCACCACCGTGTCTGCCGCCAAAATGATATCATCGGGGGCAAAATTGCCCGAATGCAGGCAGGCTTCTCCCTTTTTGAGCGCCAAATGGCGCACCAGCTCGTCGGCGGACATCCCGTCGGGGCAGTGCTCATCGGTGTCGGTCGGCAGTACGATGAACTGCGCACCGTGTGCGGTCAGCAGTTCACGGCGGCGGGGGGATGCAGAGGCAAGGATGAGACGGCTCACTGCTCGTCATCCTCTCGTTCGACGGGGGCAGACTGCTCCTTCTTTGCAGATGCGCGCAGATAGCGACCGGTGAAGAGCCCGAGCAGTGCAAAGAGCACGACGGCGGGATTCAAATGGATCGAGAAGCCGAATGCCACTTTAAATAGCACAAAGGAGAGCTCAAGCGGCTGTTTGAAGCCGAATGCCACGTCGTATGCCAGCCATCTGAGAAAGCCGACGTTCTGCGCGAGGGCGGCGATGACTTCACCGATCACTATGCCGCAGACAAAGCAGACAACATCCATCGCGCGCGGCTTTAAAATGAACCTTTTCTTTTTGGTCCTTCTTTTTTGCTCGTTCATCTTGTAATTCCTTTCGGTACGGTCGATCGCGAACGCACCACTTAAATTGTCTTCCTTGCAGGGCAAGTATTGGCACTGCTTTAAAAAGTGTTTGGAGTTCCAAGTACCTTTTTTCAAAAAGGTTCTTGGTGGGGTGCAGGGGCAACGCCCCTGCCGGGGGTTGGGGAGGAGCCCCAACTATTTCATTCTTCGTATTTCCTTCTTTGTGGGGAGACCCTTATTATAGCAGTCGAGGATGTAGCGGACCTCCTGCGCGCCTTCGATGGTGAAGAGGAAGTGCTGTCCGCAGAGACCGAGACGGTCGAGGTCGGCTTTTCGGTCAGCCATATAGGTGGGGACGCTGTTGAGCACGAGCTCGCGGCGACCCTCCTTGATCACGGGGAAGAGTGCTTTGCGGCGATCGACCAGTTGAGGGGCGCCGCAGGGCTTTTCGAGGAGCATGAGCGGGGCTCTGCCGTAGACGATGGCGCTCTTCTTGGCGGGAATGTCGCGCATTTGCGGGAGGATGAGCTCGGGGGTGAGGATGAGCTCGTCCAGCTCGCGCCAGACCTCGGCGGCATAGCTGTTTTCGATATTCAGCCGCCAGTCGCCGTGGATGACCATGCCGCTTGCCCTCGCAAGAGAGAACTGTCCGATGTTGGTTACCATGATATGCCCTGCACCACTTGCCTTCGCTTTTTCGAGCGATGCGGTGATCCTCTCTTCGTCACAATCCCAAATCACGGGCGGCAGGAGCACGCCGTTCGCCTTTTTGCCGTCGAAACGGTCGAGGGGGAGGAAGATCACGTCGAAGTCGTGCCCTTCGGGGATGGTGTCGGGACGGTAGAAGCGGGCGGTTTTGAGTGGCTTCCACTCAGAGGCGGTCGGTTTGGGCGGGAGCGGGGGCAGGACGGGCGCTTTGGGTGTGCGAGAGAGCTCGATCGGAGGGAGGGGCGTACCGACTTTGCGGGTCACCTCGCCGACCCCGTCGGTCGGGGCAGTGAAAGCAGGGATGTTCGGCGCACGGTTGGCTTTGTGCGCGGCAGTGCGGGAGGCTTCCTTGTCAGCCTCGCGGCGAATGCCGTTCATGCCGTTGAAATTGCCCGTGTAATAGCCGTCGGTAAAGCCGTCACGCGAGAAGACGCTCGCAAGCGTGTCCATTTCCTTTGGTGTGGCGCTTCTGCGCTCGTCGAGCAGACGGCGGAAGATCGAGACGACGGTGTACACGTAGGTGGGCGACTTCATGCGCCCTTCGATCTTGAGCGATGCAACGCCCATGTCGATCAGCTCGGGAATGTGGTTTGCCAGTGTGAGGTCCTTGAGCGAAAGGGGCGTGCGGCCGTTTCCGTTGTAGTTCATGCGGCAGGGCTGGGCACATTCGCCGCGATTGCCGCTTCGACCGCCGACGATCGAGGAAAAGAGGCACTGCCCCGATGCCGATACGCAGAGCGCACCGTGGACGAAGACCTCGATCGGGATGGGCGAGCCCTTCACCAGCGCCGCCATTGCATCGGCGGACAGCTCACGGGCGGCGACCATGCGGTCGAAGCCGAGCTCAGCGAGCTTTTTCGCACTGGCGGACGAGTGACCCGAGCACTGGGTCGATGCGTGGAGAGAAAAATCGGGGTACTGATTATGGATGAGCGAAGCAAGCCCGAGATCGGCGACGATCAGTGCCTCCACGCCAACCTCGTAGGCGAATGCCGCCAGCTCGAGCGCCTGCGCCATCTGACGGTCGGTGATGAGCGTGTTGAGCGCAAGATAGACCTTCACGCCCGCTTTGTGGGCGACCTCGACGGCAGTGCGCAGGGATGCACGGTCGAAATTGTGCGCAAATGCCCGCGCGCTGAATTGGGTCGCGCCGAGATAGACCGCGTCGGCACCCGCCGTGATGGCGGCAGAGAGCGACTGGGCGCTTCCGACGGGCGCAAGCAGTTCGGGAAGTGCGTCAGAACGCTTTTTCAGACAGTTTTTTTCCATTTTTTCACACATTACCTTGCAAAATTCGGGAAAATAGTATATAATAGCAGTTATCTACGATGTTTTGTCCGTTTCGCAGACAAATCGTATCCTTAATAATTTATTATAACACAAGATTGTGAACAAAGCTATAGCTTTTAGAAAAAAATACGGAGTTTTTATGAAAGAGATGACGAAAAAGGGACGGATGGTCGTGAAGATCGGTTCGTCTACCCTTACTTACGAGAACGGCAAGCTGAATATACGCCGTATGGAGCAGCTCGTGCAGGTGCTTTCCGACCTCAAGAACACGGGGTGGGAGATCGCACTCGTCTCCTCGGGCGCGGTTGCCGCGGGTGCGGGCAAGCTGAACTACGCATCCGAAGAGCGCACGACCGAGGTCAAGCAGGCGCTTGCCGCAGTCGGACAGGCAGAGCTGATGCGTGCCTACGAGCGGCTCTTTGCCGCGTGGGGACACATCCCCGCACAGATCCTGCTGACCAAGGACGTCATGAACTACGATATCCGCCGTCAGAATGCCCAGAATACCTTCGACACCCTCTTTTCGATGGACACACTGCCGATCGTCAACGAAAACGACTCGGTTTCCTTCGAAGGCGTCAAGTTTGACGGCAACGATAATCTCGCGGCATACGTCGCGATCGTCTGCCATGCCGATCTGCTGGTCAACCTGTCGGACACCGACGGGCTCTATGACAGCGATCCCCGCAAGAATCCGAACGCTACGCTCATCCCGCTCGTCGAACGGGTCGACGACCGCATCATGGCAATGGCGGGCGGCGCAGGCAGCAGCCGCGGTACGGGCGGTATGAAAGCAAAGCTGCAGGCGGCTTGCATGGTGACCGATGAGGGCATCCCGATGATCATTTGCAGCGGCGCAGACCCTCACGTGCTCTACGATATCGTAGATGGCAAGGCGGTCGGAACGCTCTTCAAAGCCGAGAAAAAAGCCGATCGGAGCGCTCCTCAATGAAAAAGCCGCCCTTTTTGCGAATCGGCGCGATCCTGATGGCGGCGGTACTGACCATGTCCTGTCGGGCACAGATGTATGAGCCTCCGCAAACGGTTCGCCTTCCCTCGACTACGGCGGCATCGACTACGCAGACCGACCCGCCCGTACAGCCCGTGGAGGGCGATTGGCAGTGGGATCCGCACATCTTCGATCTGCTCGCAGACGGCTATCAAAGCTCGGCTGAGCGGCTTGCCGATGCGATTCTTGCCTACGAGCCGTCGGTGGTGCTGGGCGAGGATGCACAGGTCGTTGCAGACAATTTCGCCTTTGAATTCCCGCCTGCCGCACTGGTCGATCAGACGGTGCAGGGAGACACGGTACAGCTTGCCTACCGGTACGACGAGCAGACCCACCGTGAAAAGCTCGCCGACTTCGAGCGGGCGGTCGAGGATGCACTCAACAGCTCGGTCGAGACGGGCGATGGCGAAACGGTCCGTGCGCTGATGCTCTACCGATACGTGGTCAGCCACGTGCGCTATTTCACGGTCGACTATACAGACAAGGATATCACCGCATTTTCGGCGCTCACTGAGGGCGTGACGATTTGTTACGGCTTTGCCGACGCATTCGGCTATCTGCTCAGGCAGACGGGCATGGAGGCGCATCTCTATCGCGGGGCAAGCACGAGCGGCGCAGAGCATGGCTGGTGCTATGCCGAGGTCGACGGTGCGTACTATCATTTTGACCCCACGTGGGAAGCGAGCGATCTGAAAAACAGCGGGATCTTGGGGCTTGGCTACTTCGGCATGAACGATGGGCGTCGCTATTTTTCGCTGAAGCGGGAGACCGAGTGCGGTTTCGGAGAGCTGGCGCAAGCAGGTGTAAACGATGGCGTGCCCGATTGGCTGCTTCCGACCGAATTTTATCCCTATGACGGGTGGATCTACGACCGTGAAACGGGCGAGCTGAGCGCAATGCAGGGCTCGGTTAAATTGGGCGAAAGCTGACGCTTTCCTCAAATAAAAAATTATTCACAAACAAAAAGAAAAATCCCTTAAATAAAGTTCTTTGCGTCGCTTTCTTTTCAAGAAAGCGACCGGGATGCAAGGGCAGAGCCCTTGCCGGGGTCAAGGGGCGGCGCCCCTTGCGGGGTGTGGGGCAGAGCCCCACATATAAATGGAGTTTCTATGAAAGAATTTATTTTGTGTAAGTATGGAGAAGTGGTGCTGAAGGGGCTGAACAAGGCGCACTTTGAGCACCTGCTCATGGCGGAGACGAGACGGCGGCTTGAGGGGCTGGGCGAGTATCACACATGGTGGTGCCAGTCGATCGCCTACGTCGAGCCGATGAGCGACGATTGCGACCTTGAGGAGGCATACCGCCGACTGAAGCTGGTTTTCGGCTTTGCGACGGTCACACGCGCGGTGGGTGTTGAAAAGACGCTCGAAGCCATCAAGGAAGCGGCGAGGGTCTATCTGCCCGAGCGGATGATGGGCGCGAGAACCTTCAAGGTCGAGGGCAAGCGCTCGGATAAGCGCTTCCCGATGGCATCGCCCCAGCTGGCGGCAGAGGTGGGGGGCGCACTGCTTGAGGCAATGCCGCAGCTGAAGGTCAACCTCAATGCGCCTGAAATGCTCGTGCGGGTGGAGGTGCGCGAGAACTACGCATTCCTGCACGCAGGTGCGGAGAAGGGTGCGGGCGGTCTGCCCTACGGCGGCTCGGGTAAGGCACTCCTCATGCTCTCGGGCGGCATCGATTCGCCTGTGGCAGGCTATATGATGGCAAAACGAGGCGCCGAGATCGAGTGCCTGCACTTCGATTCCTTCCCCTATACCTCGATCCAAGCCAAAGAGAAGGTGCTGACGCTTGCCGAGAAGCTCACTGCATACACCTCGCGCATCAAGGTCAACGTCATCTCGCTCACGAAAATTCAGGAACAGCTCCGCAGAACGGTCAACGAGGAGTATTTCACCCTCCTGCTGCGCCGCTCGATGATGCGCCTTGCCGAGCGAACCGCCAAGCGCAACCGTTGCTCGGCACTCATCACGGGCGAATCGCTCGGTCAGGTCGCTTCGCAGACCATGCAGGCGCTCGGTGTGACTGACAGCGCCGTGAATATGCCTATCTTCCGTCCCTGCATCGGTATGGATAAGGAGGAGATCATCACGATCGCGCGCAAGATCGATACCTTCGAAACCTCGATCATGCCCTTCGAGGACTGCTGCACCGTCTTCACTCCCAAGCACCCCAAGACCCGCCCCGAGCTCGAAAAGGTGCTCGCCGAGGAGGTCAAAGCCGACCTCTCCGCACTCGAGGACGAGGCATTCGAGGGCATGGAGTTCCATATTTTGTATGGGTATGAGAAGTGAGGAAGTT
>CAYRQA010000046.1:0-2932 GCA_964426285.1 uncultured Lachnospiraceae bacterium
GATCTGATTGTCGCCCGGCTTCGAGCCTTCGCGGTTGGGGAAGTTACGGGTCGAGTGACGGATCGACAAGCCGCCGTTGGCAGGCACGTCGCCCGCGCCGAAGCAGGGACCGAAGAAGGCGGTCTTGAGGGTCGCGCCTGCCGAGATGAGCTCGGCGGCAGCGCCCGATTTGATGAGGTCGAGCATAACGGGCTGGGATGCGGGGTAGACCGACAGCGAGAACTTGCCCGAACCGGTCTGTGCGCCTCTCAGAATGTCGGCGGCGGCGATGAGGTTGTCGTAAGTACCGCCCGCACAGCCTGCGATGACGCCCTGGTCGACGTAGAACTTGCCGTCGACGAACTTTTCACGCAGTTTCAGTCTGCCTTCGGGGATGCCGAGCTGGGTGACAGCTGTCTCCTCGCACTTGGCGAGCAGTTCGTCGGCATTGGCGAGGAATTCCTTGATGGTGTAGGCGTTCGAGGGGTGGAAGGGGAGCGCGATCATCGGCTCAACAGCCGAGAGATCGATCTCGATCAGCCCGTCATAGTAGGCAACGCCGCTCGGTGCAAGGCGCTTGTAGTCGCCCTGTCTGCCGTGGAGGGTGAGATATGCCTCGGTCTGCTCGTCGGTCTCCCAGATCGAGGAGAGGCAGGTGGTCTCTGTGGTCATGACGTCGATGCCGTTGCGGTATTCCATGGGCAGGTTGTGCACGCCCTCGCCGACAAACTCGAGCACCTTGTTCTTGACAAATCCCGATTCGAAGACCGCTTTGATGAGCACGAGTGCCACGTCCTGCGGACCCACGCCCTTCTTGGGCGTGCCGCTCAGCTTGACGGCGATGACCTGCGGGTAAGCGATGTCGTAGGTGCGTCCGAGGAGCTGTTTGACCAGCTCGGGACCACCTTCACCGATCGCCATCGTGCCGATCGCGCCGTAACGGGTGTGCGAGTCAGAGCCGAGGAGCATCTTGCCGCAGCCTGCAAATGCTTCGCGCATGAAGGAGTGAATGACCGCCTGATGTGCGGGTACATAGATGCCGCCGTACTTCTTGGCGGCGGAGAGACCGAACATATGGTCATCCTCGTTGATAGTGCCGCCGACTGCGCAGAGCGAGTTGTGGCAGTTGGTCAGCACGTAGGGGAGGGGGAATTTTTCGAGCCCCGATGCACGCGCAGTCTGGATGATGCCGACGTAGGTGATGTCGTGCGAAGCCATCGCGTCGAACTTGATCTTGAGGTTTTGGTTGTCGCCCGAGTGGTTGTGGGCGGTGAGGATCGAATAGGCGATGGTGTTCTTTGCCGCTTCCTCTTTCGAGAGGGCAGAAGCATCGCTGATCTTGCCGTTTTCGTAGAAAACGCCGTTTTTAGTGAGTTTGATCATGTCAATTCTCCTTTTTTTCGGTAAAAAGATGCCTATATTATAGCATAAATTCGAATAAATTGCAAGTTATTTTGCCATCTGCTTGACTTTGCGAAAAGTTTGTGCTAAAATGATAACAAATCATATCCAAACAGCGTGGTTTCTGAACAGATTCACCAACAAGGAGGCGTTACTATATGATCAAAGTCACGATCTACAACGAATTTATCCACGAAAAGACCCATGAAGAGGTCAAAAAAATCTACCCGAACGGCATTCACAATGCCATCGCCGATTTCCTGCGCTCGGACGAGGTCAGCGTGCGCACCGTCACCCTCGACGACCCCGAATGCGGGCTGACCGAGGAAATGCTGACCGACACCGACGTGCTCATCTGGTGGGGGCACATGGCGCACCACAGAGTGCCCGACGAGGTCGCACGCCGTGTGCAGGAGCACGTGCTCAAGGGGATGGGCTTTGTTGTCCTGCACTCGGGGCATCACTCAAAGCCCTTCAGACTGCTCATGGGCACGACCTGCAATGTCAACTGGCGCGAGGACGGCGACTTCTGCCGTCTCTGGATCTGCGATCCCTCGCACCCGATCGTCGCGGGGCTCGATCGCTACATCGAAGTGCCGCATGAGGAAATGTACACCGAGCCTTTCGGCATCCCCGAACCCGACAAGCTCCTGCTGATCGGCTGGTATGACAGCGGCGAGGTCTTCCGCTCGGGCTGTATCTATCAGCGCGGGCATGGCAAGATCTTCTATTTCCAGCCCGGTCACGAGACCTACCCGACCTACTACATCCCCGACGTGCAGACGGTTATCCGCAATGCGGTGAAATGGGCAGCCCCCACCTACCGCACCCCCGACCTCCCCTGCCCGTGGGTGCCGAGAATCACGCCGAAGGAGTGACGCGCTTGGGGCTCTGCCCCAAACTCCGCCAAGGGCTCTGCCCTTGGAATCCGCTTAAGAATCTTCAAAAACTTCATTTGAGCCCCGCAAATACTTGCGGGGCTATTTTCTTGCGCCTATCAGATCGCCCACAAACCCGTAGGGCGGGGGCTTGCTCCCGCCGCCTTCATGCGTTTTTTGAACCCTTTTTGAAAAAGGTTCCCTAAGAACCATCCAAAACTTTTGATAGGACGGCAAATACTTGCCGCCCTCTATTATACACCGCTTCCCCGAACGTTGGATATCGATATCCTTCATTCGGGGCGATCTTTTTAGCATAGCGCAAAAAAGAGGACCTCGGATGAGGTCCTCTTGGATTAGTTTGCTTATTCAGCGGTCTGTCTCTTCTTGGAAACAACTGCTGCACCAACCAGTGCTACTACAGCTGCAACAACTGCGAAGATGGTAGCGTCGCCAGTCTGAGTGGGCTTATCCTCTTCGTCGCCGGTTTCGCCTTCGCCGGAGCCTTCGCCTTCGCCGAAGCCTTCGCCTTCGCCGGAGCCTTCGCCTTCGCCGGAGCCTTCGCCCTCGCCGGAGCCTTCGCCCTCGCCGGAGCCTTCGCCTTCGCCGGAGCCTTCGCCCTCGCCGGAGCCTTCGCCCTCGCCGGAGCCTTCGCCTTCGCCGGAGCCTTCGCC
>CAYRQA010000046.1:3032-12953 GCA_964426285.1 uncultured Lachnospiraceae bacterium
TCGCCGGAGCCTTCGCCTTCGCCGGAGCCTTCGCCTTCGCCGGAGCCTTCGCCTTCGCCGGAGCCTTCGCCTTCGCCGGAGCCGCCGTCTACTGCGTCAGCAAGTACGATGTAGTCGATGCCGGGAGCCCAGTCGGTAGCATTGCCGAGGACGATGGTGTTTTCGCCTTCGTTAAGTTCAATGTCTACGGTTACCTCAGTGTCGTCACAAACAACTGTGATAGGCGTTTCGCTGCCGTTGACGGTTACCTCGAGGGTTCTGCCTGCGGGACCGATATTAACGATGGTAAGGGTCTTCTTGCCTGCGGTTGCGGCATTGACAGTGAAGGTGATGGTGTTGCCCTTGCCGACCCAACCTACGCCTGCGCCTTCAAGTCTGATCTGCTCGCCGACTGCTTCTCTTTCGGGATCGCTTGCCAGCTCAGCGTCTTCCGCCTGGTACTTGTTGGGGTCAACTGCGGCGAATTCGATGTAGTCGATGCCGGGGCCGTACTGGTCGGGCTGACCGTTAACTACTACAGTGTTTGCTCCTGCTTTGAGGGAAACCTTGAGGGTGGTCACAGCGCTGGTCACGCCTGTGCCGGTACCCCAGGAGCCGCTGCCGGCAAGCGTAATATCGGAAGGTTCGCCGTCGTTTACGGTTACACGAATCCAACGTTCCATGCCGCAGACATAAGCAACATTCAGCTCATATTCGCCTGCTTCTGCTGCATTTACGGTGAAGGTGATCGGGTTTGCGCCCATATCAAGACCCCATACGGAAACAAGACCTTCGTCGCTTGTACGCATTTCTACGCCTTCAATTGCAAAGTCCTCAGCCTCGTACTTGGTCTGAGCGGGGATAACTGCGCCTGCCGCAACAACTTCGCCGCATACTGCACAAACGGTGTCAGCTTCTTTGCCATCAGCGTCAACAGAAGGTGCTACAGCGGAGTCTGCGTCAACTGCGGTATCAACCGTGTGGTCGTGGTAGCCGACTGCGTCGTTTACGAGGTTGACGCTGAGAGCTGCATCTTCATTAACCGCGAGGACGACATTGTTGTTGCTCTTTACGCCTACATAGGATTCATCGGTAACCGCTTCTCTTGCAATGATAGTGGTATTGTTGACCGAGAGACCGGCTACGGTGATCTTGGTAGCCGCATCGCCATCAAGTCGACCGACAACATAACCAACGAGTGCGTTGGGCGCATCGATCAACACGTTGTTCATGGTGATATTCGTTGCGTAATTTCTGAAATTATCCCACTGGTGATGACCGTACGAGGAACCGACGAAGCCTTTACCTGCACCGGTCAGCTTGATGGTAACATTCTCAAGCTCGATATTCTGAACAAATGCACGGTCAGACCAACCGAAAACAGCACTGACCTGAGGGTCATTCCAACTTTCGGTGGAGTTAACGGTCAGCGAGCAGTCTTTCAGTTTAAGGTTGAGGACCTCGGCAGAGCCTGCTGCTCTATCAGCGATCAGTGCGACACCGTTGTGATCGGATACGGTCACGTTGCGGACGATACCTGAAACGGTGTGACCTTGGAAGTCGATCTGCATATCATTGACCATTTGCTTCATGACAACGTCGTTTCCGTCATAAGCAGACAGGTCAAGGTCTGCGTCGACCTTGTGGTCGGCATTGCTGGTGTAGGTGCCGGCGTTGATCTCGCCAACGAACTGGACGTACTCTTCAGCAGAGCTGATGGTTGTGTAGTCGCCGTCCCATACCCATTCTTCTTCGCCTTCGGCTGCAAATGCGCCAAATGCGGGAACGAGACTGAGAAGCATCGAACCAACCAAAAGGGTGGAAAGAAGTTTCTTCTTCATTTGGATTCCTCCTAGTAATTTTGTGGAATTGTCATCAATTCCACATATTTTCGTAATAAATTATACATGATTTTAGGCAAAAAGTCAAGTTATTTGGGGTGAATTGAACCAAAATCTGTATTTTGAATAAATCGCTTCCATGTTTTTTGGTTAAAACAACGGATGTTCAGAGTATTTTGTATAAAAATCGAGTATTAATAAAGCCCAACAAATACTTGTTGGGCTTAAAAAGTTTTTGAGGGGTTTAAGGGGCACTTTTTTCAAAAAAGCGCCCCTTTCCAAAATCATTTTTTTCTGTACATCATAGGTGTGAGTGAAAGGAGGAGCGGGTAGAGCTCCAATCTGCCGAGGAGCATGAAGAAGGAGAGCAGGAGCTTGATGGGGGCAGAGAAGAAGGCGAAATTGCCTGTCGGGCCGACTGCGCCGATGCCCGGGCCGACGTTTCCGAGGCAGGTGAGGACAGCCGAGAAGGAGGTCGCAAGGTCGCCGCAGGAAAGGGTGACGAGCAGGGTGCCGACCCCCGCCAGCACACCGAAGAGGGCAATGAAGGAGGGGACACCGTCGAGCGTCTCTTCATCGACCGTCTTTCCGTTGAGCCGCAGAGCACGCACAGAACGGGGATGGATCATTTTATAAAGATCGCGGAAGATCTTCTTGAAGTAGAGGATCCAGCGGGTGAGCTTGACGCCGCCGCCTGTAGAGCCGCCGCAAGCACCGACGAACATCAGCAGAATGATGATCGCCTGTGAGAAGGCGGGCCACGTGCAGTAGTCGGCGGTGGCGTAGCCTGTCGTCGTGATGATCGAGGAGACCTGGAAGCTCGAATAGCGCAGGGCTGTACCGAAGCTGCCGTAGATCGAGGTGATATTCCATGCAATGAGCAGGGAGGAGAGGGCGAAAGTGCCCAGATATGCCCAGAGCTCGTCGCTTTTCAGTACGTTTTTGAAGTCGCGGAAGATCAGCAGGAAGAAAATATTGAAATTGATGCCGAAAAGGAACATGAAAACGGTGATGACGATGTCGAAATAGGGGGAATTGTATGCACCGATGCTGGCATTCATGTTAGAGAAGCCGCCCGTGCCCGCCGTACCGAAAGCATGGACAAGGCTGTCGAAGAGGGGCATCCCGCCCGCGAGCAGAAAGACGACCTCGAGCGCAGTCAGCGCAAAATAAACGTAGTAGAGCCACTTCGCCGTCTCACTCAGCTTGGGCGAGACCTTGCCGAAGGTAGTGCCCGGTACTTCCGCCTTCATAATGTAGACCGAATGGGCACCGGCCGAGGGAAGGAGCGCCATGAGGAAGACGATTACGCCCATGCCGCCGATCCAGTGGGTGAAGGAGCGCCAGAAGAGGATGCCGCGGGGGAGCGCTTCAACGTCGGTCAAAAGCGTAGAGCCCGTGGTCGTGAAGCCCGATACCGTTTCGAAGAAGGCATCGACGAAAGAAGGGATCGCACCGCTGAAAACGAAGGGCAAGCAGCCGAAGAGCGACACGAGGATCCAGGTCAGCGAGACGGTGAGGAAGCCCTCGCGGGTGTAGAGCGTCTTGACGGTCGGTTTTACGAGCATGAGCAGAGAGCCGCAGGTGGCCGTGAGGAGGATGGTATATATATAAGGAAGCGGACTTTCGCCGCAGAGGAGTGCGCAGATCATCGGCAGCAGGAGGAGTGCGGCGAGCAGAACCAGCACCAATCCGAGCGTGCGCAGGATCAGTCGTATATTCAAGTCAGACCCTCCCTATCCCATGATGTCGCTGAGCTTGTTCAGCCCCACCTTGGTGGTGACCACGATGACGCTGTCACCCGGGCGGATGACGTCGTCGCCCTTGGGGAAGATGGTCTGCCGATCGCGGAGGATGCAGGCAATGAGGTAGCCGCGCCTGATTCTCAGATCTCTCAGCGGGATGCCTGCGCCCGCGAAGCCTTCGGAGACCAGAAACTCGAGTGCTTCCGCCTTGCCGTCCATGATCTTCGAAAGCGCCTCGACGTTCGAATCGTGCGAGGACTGCATGGCGCGCACATAGCGCAGGACGTGACCTGCCGCGATGACGTGCGGGGTGATGACGTCCTTGAGCTCGATCTTCGAAATGAGGGCGGAAAGCTGGGTGTGGTTGATGCGGGCGATCACCTTGCCGATGCCCTGCATCTGGGCGTTCATCGAGATGACGATGTTCTCCTCGTCCATATCGGTGAGTGCGACGAGTGCGTCGCAGCCGGCGAGCAGTCCCTCTTCGGAGAGCATCTGCTGATCGGTGCCGTCACCGTGGACGATCATGGCTTTGGGGAGGGCTTCGGAGAGGTATGTACAGCGTTTTTGATCCTCTTCGATGATGCGCACGCGCATTCCGTTGTCGATGAGCAGGCGTGCGAGATAGTAGCTGACCGTGCCGCCGCCGATGATGGTGATCGTTTTGGGCTTGCGGTTGCGCGAGGGATCGATGAGCGCAAAGAATGCCGCCATCTGAGAGGGTTTTGCCGCGATGCCGATGCGGTCGCCCGCTTCGATAACCGATGCGCCGTTGGGGATGCTGATCTCGTCGCCGCGTACGACGGCGCAGACGAGGATTTGGAGTTTCAGCTTGCTCGGAATGTCGCTCAGCTTCAGTCCGCAGAGGGGGGAATCTTCCGTGACGGTGTATTCAGCCATCTCGACACGCCCTTTGGCGAAGAAATTGACCTTGACCGAGGAAGGAACGACCAGTCGGCGGGAGATCTCGGTGGCGGCATCCATTTCGGGATTGACCGACATCGACAGTCCGACCTTCTGCCAGATGACCGACAGTGCGCCCGTGATCTCGGGGCTGCGCACTCTTGCGATCGTGTGCGGCATACCGAGATCGCCTGCGAGCATACAGCAGAGCAGATTGACCTCATCGCTTTTGGTGACGGCGATAAGCAGATTGGCTGTGGCGACGCCCGCCTCTTTCAGCAGTTCGACGTCGAGTGCGTCCCCCAGATAGGTGATCACGTCCTGTGTGTTTTCGCTGAGCCGCAGGGCGGCAGCCGAGGCATCGATGACGGCGACGTCATGATGGTCGGCGGAGAGCAGCCCCGACAGATAGTAACCGGTCTTGCCGTCGCCTACGATAATGATCTTCACGTAGCATTCGCTCCATTCAATAAGATGGTATTAGTGTAGCACAAACCGACCGACTTGTCAAGGGGGAGGGGGGACGGTGAAAAAGAATGAAAACCCGATAGCCTTTTAAGTGAAAGACTATCGGGTTTTGATAACAAATATGCCGATCAATTTGATTGTGATTTCACATTTGTATCACAAAAGCATCGGGCAAAGCCAAGCATCTATTCATCAGAATATAGTTCATCATAATACCAACGCATGGGATTTTCATAAATGTATCTTATGTGTTCTTCATAATCATCCCGATTTCGAATGATGTGGTCATTAAAATGGGATTGCCATATGTTTTCGCCGTATTCTTTATTGCAGAAGCGCTTGAACGTTGAAACAAACCGCGAGACGGTGGAATGCTGCTTACTTGTAGGGACCGACGTCCTCGACGGCCCGTTTCCCCGCACAAACAACAAAAGGTGAATGTGATTCGGCATGATTACGTATCGATCAACCGATATATTTTCGTAAAAATCATTGAGTTGGTTTATATATCTGTCGGCTATTCTTCCATACGGTGATAATTCAACGGACGGCCGACGAGGACGTCGGTCCCTACAATGCGAGAGAGTATGCATTGCCTGTTTTGGGTACAAATCGTTAGGAAATACACGCCTGTACTGTTATAATCAAAGCCTTTTAATCTGATCGGTTTTCTTTTCGCTAACTCACCCATATCCATCCCCTCCTCATTATAACACCAAACCCGCAGGCTGTGTAGACTGCGGGTTTCGATAATATCCTTATTGAGCGTCAGCCTGAGCGACAATTTCGTCTATCGCTTTAAGGAATCTGACCTTGCGCTATTTTCTCACGAAAGCTCATCGGGGCCGCTGTCCTCGGACGTCTCGGCATTCTCCTGACCTTCGGTTGCTGTCGATGCCGACGCCGAGGTTTTTTTCTTTTTGGAGCCCATCAGATGGCTGACGCCGAAGCCGACAAAGAAGAGCGAGACTGCCACGACTGCGAGCAGGGCAACGAAGAGCCCGATCTGCATCGGATACTCGCCGCCGTTGGCACTGCCCGACTGTCCCGTTTGCGCAAGCTGATCGGGGGTCTGCACACGCAGGGCAGTGAAGCGGTAGAGCGTGGTCGATCCGTCCTCGGCGACCGAGGTGATCGAGCAGGTCGCACCGTTTGCCGCATCGAGGGTGACTGCCTCGGCAGAGCCGAGCGCCGCGGGGAGGGGGGTGAGGGTGATTGCCCCGTCATTCACTATGTAGACCGTGTACTCGGTGACCGAGGGTGAAAATGCAGGGAAGAGCATTCCGTCCGAGAGGGTGATGCCCGTGAGGAGGCTGTCGGTGGAAGGCACATAGTTGGGATCGTTCAGCCGCGTGACCTCGATGGTATAGACCTTCTGTGCGCCCGATTCGGCGGTGACGGTGACCGTCACGCTGTTGCTTCCCACGTCGAGGGTCGTGTCGCTGATCGCGACCGTCGCATAGGAGGTGGGAGCAGCCGACAGAACGAGCGTCTTGCAGTCAAAGGGCACTTCCAGCGTGTAGGCAGTGACGTCGGGATCGAATGCGGGGGTGAGTTTGCCCGTTTCGACGGCGAGTGCCGTGAGCGCGGCTTCGTCCGAGATCGGTCGGTCGACCGTGAAGGTGAGTAGACCGCCCGTGAAGGTGGTCAGCTCGTCTTCTCCCTTGACGACCGCGGTATCTGCGATCTCGAAGGCGACCGTATCGCCCTCAGCCAGATCTTCATTTACCGTAAAGGTGATGCTGAAGAGGGAACTGACCCCGCTGACAGGCTCGGCTGAAAAAACGAAGTAGGTCAGCTTTCCCTCTTCGGGGTCGTCCGACAGATTGAGAAACCAACCGCCTCCCGGCGTCGATGTGCTCTTCTCTTGATAGGTGAGCCGGGTGCGATCGTAGGTGATGCTACCTTGCAGAGCACGCAGATCCTCACCGTTGCATGAGAAGGTGAAGGTGACTTCCTGACCTGCCCGCAGAGGGGTGGTATTTACCAGCAATACCGAGTTTTCGGCGGGCTCAGACGGAGCGACGGGATTGTCCGTGCCGTTCTCGCCGTCGGCAGGGGTGTCGGTGGTAGGCGTGTCGGTGGTAGGCGTGTCGGTGGGAGACTGCTCGTCGGCAGGTACCTCAGCCGCAAAGGTCGGGAGCGGTGTGAGCATACAAGCCACCGATAGGAGCAGCGCAGTGAATAGTCCTGTTTTTTTCATAAATTCCTCAAAAGGGGTAAACCTTGGTTATTGCTTGGTCGAGAGTGCGACCGCAGCTACGGTGCTGTTGGCGGCATCATAGAGTGCCACACTGTCGGCGAGATCGAGCTTTCCGTCCCCGTTGATATCAGCGGCGGCGAGCTCGGCTTCGGAGAGTTCGGAGCGTCCGACGAAATAGTCGCTGAGTGACACAAAGTCGCTCACCGAGCATTTGCCGTCGCCCGACAGGTCGCCCGCGACGATGATGGTGGCTTCATCCTGCACGGCGGCATTGTAGTGGAGCTGAATGGTCATGCCCGTGCCGATCGGCGAATCCTTGGGGAGGATCTTGCCGTCCTTGAGCACGGTGATACGGTCGCCCGCTTCAAATTTCGAAGCGAGCTTGGCGACGGTCAGCTGTCCGTAGGTGACGGTGACGAAGCCGTTTGAGGTGGTATACTCGTCCGAGCTGAGGTGATTGAGAATGACGACGACCTGGATGGTATGCGAAATGCCGCCGTAGCTGATCTTGACCTTCTGCGTGCCTGCGGCATCGGGGTCATAGCCGCTGATCTTGAAGCCGCTGTCGGTCTGATTGACCGTTCCGTTGTCATAGGTGAGCTTGAGGACCATGCCGGTCGGATCGAATGCCTCACCGCAGAAATATTCGAGCTTGTTTGGGTAGGAAGCGAAGGAGAAGGAAGTGAGCGATTTGGCTTTGACGGTGACCTCAAAGGTCGCGGTAAAGCCGTTGTAGGTGACGGTGATCTTCTGCTTGCCGATCTTGTTCGGGTCGTAGCCGCTGACGCTGTATTCGGTGACAGTCGTAGAGGTGCCGTTGTCGTAGTTTGCCTTGACCGCAAGTCCGTCGGTCTCGAGTGCGGCGCCTTCAATATAGGTCAGCTTGGTCGGCTTTTTGGAAACAGAGATGCCTGTCAGCGTTTTTTGGCTGACTTCGATCTCAAACTGAGCGGTAAGGACGCTGTACCCAACGGTCACCTTCTGCTTGCCCAGCGTAGAGGTGTCGCCCTCTATGATCCTGAAGCTCGGTGCTTTCAGGCGAGTGCCGTCGGTATAGACGATCTCGAGGGCAAGTCCGTCTGCGCTGATCTGTTCGCCTTCCTTATACTCGGTCTTGTCGGGGAAGGAAACGATCTCGAGCCGATCGAAGCTGCGGCTGCGCACCTTTCGGCAGGTCGAGCAGGAACGCTCCTCGATCTGATTGGTAGTATCGCTTGCCGCCTGAACGACCTTCCATGCGCCATAGGCATGACCTGCACGGCAGCGGAAGTCGGTCGCGGTGAAGGGACTGTTGTCCGCCCATCCCTCGGCGTAGCTGCCCTCGGTATAGAGGATCTCGGTCAGACTGCTGTCCTTGAAGGCGTTCTCCCCGATATCGGTGACACAGGGGGGGATGTAGATCTTCTGAATCGACTGACAGCCGGTGAAGGCGGTGTCGGAAATGGCGGTGAGCGTGTAGACCTCGCCGTTATAGAGCAGTGATTTCGAGAGGATGACCTCACCTGCGTATTTGCCCGCATAGCCCGAGGAGTTGTCCGATATGGAGGCACTGCCGACGGCGGCGGTCTTGTTGACCGTGTCGAAGGTGTAGGTGATGCCCTGTGCGTCCTTGCCGTCGGCATCGATCTCGAGGACCGCCGAGGCTTCATTGACCCTGACGAGATAGCCCATGTTGACCCAGCCGAAGTAGCCGCAATAACTGGTGAAAGCCCAGAGCCCGTCCTCGCTGCATTTATGCACGCGGATGACCTGCGAATTGGTGAGCGAGCCGAGAATCGAAGCGGAGGTGGTCGGCTCTGCGCGGACGTAGAGCTTGGAGGCGTTGACGACGTAGAGGTCAGCGTTCGGGTCGGAGAGGTCGATGTCCGAGTAGAAGATGTTCATTTCCCGCTGACGGCGGTCGTAAAGCCCCTGCAGGAATTGACCGCCCGCATGACACCACTGGCAGTATGCCGCGATGAATGCGTCGGGGTCGGTGATATGTTCGCCTGCCTTGAGCATACGGAGGATGGTGTAATCACCCGACCAAATGTACTTGCCGAGGTTATAGCCGAAGCTGGCGAGCGCATCAAACTGGTTTTGATTGAGCTCGATCTTGTTGGTTTCGAGGAACTTGTTGAGGTTGACGTTGAAATCCTCGATCATATCGCGGAGCAACTCTGCCGCTTCCCGTTCGGGGATGCCGTCGGGGTAGAGGGTGGTCGAAAAGCCGGTCGGTGAGTTCGGGTCTTCGTAAACGGTCGATGAATCGACGTAGGAGCCGTAGCCGTAGGAATACTGCTGATAGTCCCAGATCGGATAGGCGGAAAAGCCCTCGAAGCTTTTGATCAGCTCGAGCCCGGCATCGCTGATCGAATGCGTGTAGCTGACATTGGCGGTGGTTGCGGCGGTGTTCTCTATAGCCACGGGCGTATCGGCGGCGAAAGAAGCAGGTGACGAGATGGGCTGTATCAGCATAGACAGGATCAGACCGAGCGCAAGTGCTTTTTTCTTCATTCATTCCTCCTTGCCGCTTGGGCGGCGAAAACTGATGGGTTGATCGGTATAATAGAAGCCTGTTGTGAAATATACAGAGAACCGACTTCTATCATTTTACCATTTCGGGGAAGCTTTGTCAATAGTGTTTGCCAAAAATAACAGGTTTAGTTGGCAAATTTTAGGAAACTTTGGGCGTTTTTTGCCAAAAATCGAGGATGGTCGATATTTTGCGGCAAGGGGCGAACAAATTGGCGCTACCCGCAAAGTCGGTTGCCAAATAAACAATAGACAAATTGCATAAACA
>CAYRQA010000047.1:0-12388 GCA_964426285.1 uncultured Lachnospiraceae bacterium
TATGGGGACAGCCTCAATATCAACACGATGTGTCAGAATATCTTCGGCTTCCTGTTCGGTGAGCCCGAGGGTCATGAGTTTGGTGATCTGTTCACCAGCGATCTTGCCGATGGCGGCTTCGTGGATGAGAGAAGCATCGACGTGCGAAGCCGAGATCTCGGGCACAGCCGAGATGACCGCACCGTCCATGATGATCGCATCGCATTCGGTGTGCCCCGAGCAGCGGTTGTTGCCGTTCACCTTCGAGATGAAGAGCTGGCGGCTCGTGTCCTTTGCGACTGCGCGGGAGACGACGTGCGTGCCCGAATTTTCACCGTCGAGATCGACCTCGAAGGTCGTCTTCGCGTACTGCGCGCCGTGGGTCATCAGCTTCTCGTGGATCACGAGGGTCGCGTTGTCCTTCAGCACTGCCTTGGTGGTGCGGTCGGTCGAATCGACGCCCTTGATCTGCGCCGTTTCCATCTCCATGTAAGCGTCTTCACCGAGGTAGGCGATGGTGGTCGGGTTCATGATATTCTCGCCCGCACCGTCGCCCTCACCGTAGTGCTTTTCGATATACTTCACCTTCGCGCCCTTGTCGAGGTAGAAGGCGTGGATGCCGCTGTGCTCGGAAGCCTTGTCGCCGCTGTTGTGGATGCCGCAGCCCGCGACAATGGTCACGTCAGCACCTTCGCCGACGTGGAAATCATTGTAAACGAGCTCGGAGAGCCCCGTTTGGGAGAGAAGCACGGGGATATGCAGGCTCTCCTTCTTAGTGCCCGCCTTGATATAGATATCGATACCGGGTTTATCAGTCTTCTTTTCTACCAAAATGTTCTCGGAGGAGTTTTTACCGTAGAGCTGACCGTTGATGCGCAGGCTGTATGCCCCTTGGGGCACCTCATGGATGCCCGCGATCTGCTCAAGGAGTTGTTTTTGGATCGGATCGAGTGCCATCAGTTCTTTCCTCCTTCTTTAAGCTCTGCTTTTTCGCTGTCTCCCCTGCGGGTGAGCGGGCAACCGTTGCGACTGCCTGCAAGCAGCGTAGGCAGGATATCATCCTTGCTTCCGATTGCGCTGATTTCACCGCCCGAGACGACGATGATCTTGTCGGCGATGTCGAGGATGCGCTCCTGATGCGAGATGATGACGATCGAGCCCTTGTGGCGCTCGTACATCTTGCGAAAGACCTCGATGAGGTTGTTGAACGACCACAGGTCGATGCCCGCCTCAGGCTCGTCGAAGACGGTGAGCTTGCCGCCGCGTGCCATGGTCATGGCGATCTCAATGCGCTTGAGCTCGCCGCCCGAAAGGGATGCGTTGACCTCGCGGTCGATGTACTCCTTGGCACAGAGCCCGACCTCAGAGAGGTAGGCACAAGCCGCCGCAGCGGAGATCTTCTTGCCGTTTTCACTGCCTGCCGCGAGTGAGATGAGGTCCTTGACAGTCAGTCCCTTGAAGCGGACGGGCTGTTGGAAGGCGAAGGAGATACCCGAGCGGGCGCGGTCGGTAATGCTCATCTCGGTGATGTCTTGTCCGTCGAGCAAAATCTGCCCCGAAGTGGGGGTGTAGATGCCCGCGATGAGCTTGGCAATGGTCGATTTGCCGCTGCCATTCGGTCCGGTGACCGCCACGAAGCGCTCGTCCACCGTGAAGCTGACGTTTTTGAGAATTTCGGCATCCCCTGCCGAAAAGGATACGTTTTTGAATTCCAGCATACTATACCTCTATCCGCCGAGGCGGAATGAATCAAATTACTATATCTTATAGTATATCATGAAATCGCGCTTTTGGCAAGCTGTTCATGCTTATTTGGGCGCGTTTTTCAAAATTTATTGACAAGCACCGCCGCGTGTGCTATAATACCTTCGGAACAATTGTTCCCTTGGGGTATACCCGACGACCGACAGGCATACGCCTCGGTTGTGGGCGGATTCTGCTTCTTCCCTACAGGAAGGAGTCGGCTTTTTGTTACTCCTTCCTGCGCGGGAGGAGGTGATGAAATGGCGATTACATTGGAAATGCTGATAGAGATATTCTCTTTCCTTGTCCTCTTTGCATCGTTTATTTTAACTCATAACAAAAAGAAATAACCGCCCATAGCTTCCAACTCGGCGGTTATTTCTATACCTAAGAGAAGAAGCAGACCGTCATCGGGTATACTCCTCGTATCTTTATTATACCCCACTCGCAGGCGATTGTCAAGTGCCTGCGTGAAATTTCCCACGGTTATCCGTGGGCTTTTATTTTTGCTTGACAAGCACCGCCGTGTGTGCTATAATACCTTCGGGAATCCCCCCTTGGAGCGTACCCAAACGGTGTGCGGTTTGCTTCCTTCGTCTTCGAAGGAGCACTCTTTTTGATCTCCTTCGTTTATGCGGAGGAGGTGATGCTATGTACATAACACTCGAGCAGCTCATGCTGCTTGCCATGTTTGTTCTGGCTCTGATCGAACTGATTATTTTGATCATCGACCGTAATAACAAAAAGAAATAACCGCCCGTAGTCTTCCAAACATAGCGGTTATTTCTGTAACTCGTTAAGAAGCAAACCGTCACCGGTGCGCTCCTCGTATCTTTATTATACCCCACCCGCGGGCGATTGTCAAGTGCCTGCGTGAATTTTCTACACAAAAACGGAGCTCGCCATGATCTTATACGGAAAAAAGCCCGAATATGCCACCCTCACCGATCCGGCGCACTACGCAGACCTGCTTGCACTCGCCGAGCGCTACGGGATGCGCGGTCCGATCCGCCAGAACGCAATCGCATGGCTCATCCTCACCGATGAGAACCCCTTTTCGCTCGCCTGTGAGCGCCGCCCGAACTGTCACGAGGGCTCACTGACTGCCTTTGCGCGCGCCGATCTTAGAGAGCTGCGCGCCCTCTTCCTCGATCGCTCTGCCCCCTATGACCTCAACTTCACCCCCATCCACCCCTCCTGCGAGGGCGATGCCGAGGCGGGTGCGATCGCCGCGGCACTGGCGGACAAGCTCCGCGAAGCCGATTCGGATGACGCTTTCTTCTCTGTCGTGACTTCCTTCTACGGAATGTACGGCGTCGGCGAATTCGGTCTGCACCGCGCCTTCTACCTCACCGAAGCAGGCGAGCTGACCGCCGTCTCTCACATGAGAAAGGTCACTTTCGACGATCTCTGGGGCTACGAACGCCAAAAATCGAAGATCATCGCCAACACCGCCTCCTTCGTCTCGGGCAGAGGCGCGAACAATATGCTCCTCTACGGCGACGCGGGCACAGGTAAGTCGACCTGCGTAAAAGCGCTCCTCAATCGCTTCTGGCAGGACGGTCTGCGCATGATTCAGGTGCAGAAATACCAATTTCTGCACCTCGCGACGGTGATCGACCTCATCCGTCGGCGCAACTACCGCTTCGTGATCTACATGGACGACCTCTCCTTTGAGGATTTTGAGGTCGAATATAAATACCTAAAAGCCGCCATAGAAGGCGGGCTCGAGGAAACACCATCGAATATGCTCATATTCGCCACCTCCAACCGCCGACACCTCATTAAAGAGACCTTCAGCGAGCGTGAAGGGGGCGGCGACATCCACCGTGACGAATCGATTCAGGAAAAGATCTCCCTCTCCGACCGCTTCGGACTTCAGGTTCGCTTCAACAAGCCCGCACAGGATGAGTATTTCGAGATCGTCACCCACCTTGCCCGCCTGCACGAGCTCGACATCGATCACGCCACCCTCATCGACGGTGCTCGTCAGTTCGCCGTCCACCACTCGGGCTTCTCGGGCCGCATCGCTACCCAGTACGTGCTCAGCTTGTTGGGGGAAGAGTGAGTTTTCTTGGAGGACCTTCTTGAAAGAAGGTCCTCCAAACCTCCCCAAGAACTTTATTAAGGCGCGGCAAATGCTTGCCGCGCGGAAGCGGTATAGCGCCCCGAGTGATGGATCAAGCTGATCGAACATTCGGGGCAGTATGCTCTCTTGGGAAGGCTTGGGTACGCTGCACACACATTAAAAAACGAGCGCCGCAAGTATTTGCGGCGCTTATATAAAGCTTTTGGAGGTGCAGGAACCTTTTCTCGAAAATGTTCCTGCCGGGATCCAAGGGAGAGCCCTTGGCGGGGTGCAGGGGCAGAGCCCCTGCCCGAAGAGCCTGCCATCAACCCTTCAATGCGCGTTCGCGGACGTGCATGATGTTGGCGAGGAACTCATCCTGTTCGTAGTCGTTGACGAAGAGGGGAGCTTCGAAGACGGTCGTGTTGCCGAGCATAAACTTGAGGAGATTTGCCTTGTTGCCCGAGCCGACGGGTTCGATGATCGCCTTGTCAAAGTCGGCGAAGGGAATCTCGTGTACCTTGTCGACGAGCTTCTCTTCGGTGAGCGAGAGCACACGGGTGAAGATAAAGAGCCCGGTCTTACGCACATACACGTAAGTGAACTGCAGCTCCTGGGTCAGCTTTCTGCCATCCTTGAGCACTCTTGCGGGGAAAGCGCCCTCGGGCAGCTTGTCACCGGTGACAGCGCCCATGAAGAGCTCTGCATGGGCTTCGAGGTCGGAGGGATAATCGAGCAGCTCGCCTGCAGCCGCGCGAACTTCCTTGCGTGCAGGGTGGAGGTACTGGGTCACTTCCTTTTCCTTCACGTTCTTGCTGATCGCATAAAACATAAGTGCGCCGCCGACCACGATGAGCGCGATCGCGATCGTGCCGAAAATGCCGAACATTCCGCGGTGTCCGAAGATCATAAAAACCAGCAGAGCGACCACGAAGAAGGGGATCGCTGCAATAATGATCTTCTTGACGGTTCTGGCATTGGTGGGATCAAAGAAACGCTTGTTGTTGTCATAGTCCATATTCAGGTTCGAGTTAAAGGTTTGAGTATCCATCTGCACAACTCCTTTCAAATACAACTTATTATACATGAAACCGTAGAAAATTGCAACAGTTTTTTTCAAAAACTTAACATTAACTGAAAAAATATGCAATTTGTTCACATCCGTCCGACGGCAGACGGGTAAATTCAAGCAGCGGTTTTCAGCCCGTTTTTTGTGCAATAGTACCGATAAACGGTTGACAAGCAAGGAAAATTGTGCTATTATATAGGTAACTACATTTTAAGGAGTATGTTTTCATGAAACTTAACCAAAATGCCCGACTGAGTATGCTTCGGAAGATCGGCAGTCTCCTGCTGACCGGAAGTATGCTGATCAGCTCGTTTGCTGTTCTGTCAAGCTGTAAGGACAGCTCCACCGGTGCCCCCCCTGCGGATACCACTACCGCCATCGCCCCCTCGAGCGAAGATTACGTTGCGCCCATCGAACATTTCGTCGCCTACAATGACGGCATCTATTCGCTCATCAGCCCCAACGGAAATCTCCAGATGAATCTCTACACGGCAGGCTCTATGAGCTACGGCGTAACGGGGCTCAATGATAAGGGCGAGACCGTCGAATGGGTACGTCCCTCAAGCATGGGCGTTCAGCTCGACAACGCAAACTACTATCTAAGCGACTACACGGTGATCGACGCTACCTTCACCCACATCAACCGTTCCTTCCCCCTCATGGGCAACCAGAGCACCGTCAAGGATCACTGCTTCGAGGCGGTCTTTACCCTTCAGCGGGCTGACGGCTACACCTATTATCTCGACGCACGCACCTACAACAACGGCGTTGCCTTCCGTTATCGTATGCCTGCCGAAGACGGCGTCACCTCCCGCATACTGACCGCCGAATACACCACCTACAACCTGCGCACCGACGTCACCCAGAGCTGGTACGGCGAGGACAACCAGGACTACGAACCTGTCATCGAGATGCACTCGCCTGCCGATAAATCGGGACATATCATCTGCGCACCGCTGACCGCCGTTGTCGGCAACAGACGCGGCTACATCTCCATTATGGAGGGCGCACTGACCGATTCCTACAGCGGCATTAACCTGATCGCCAAGGGCGACTACTCCTACGGCACTACCCTCTACACCCGTCAGACGACCGGCATCAGAGGAGACATGATCTCGGGCTGGCGTTTGATCAACGTCGCCGACGACCTCAACAGCCTCGTCAACAACTACAATATCTACAGCGTCAACGAGCCCGCCGACGAAACGCTCTATGCCGACACCTCCTGGATCGAACCCGGCAGAAGCGCTTGGTCATGGAACGTAGACTATCAGGGTCCCAAATATGAGCAGATGCTCGACTACACCCGCATGGCTGCCGAGCTCGGCTATGAATACAACATCATCGACGAAGGCTGGTACAGCTGGTCCGACTACGAGAACAAGCTTGCCGACATCGGCGCACTGGGCGACGAGCTGGGTGTCAAGCAGATCCTTTGGCTGGGCGTTACCAGAGGCACCGACAGAGCCGACGCCGTTCCCAACGAAGCAAGAGTAGACGCTATCTTCGAACTCATGGAAAGAACCCACCTCGACGGCATCAAGATGGACTTCTGGTGGTCTGAAGTAAACACCTACTCCACCGAGCTGCAGAAGTACACGCTCACCGGTGCCGCCGAGCACAAATTCGTCGTCAACTACCACGGCTGTAACAAGAACACCGGTCTGAACGTCACCTTCCCCAACGAAGTCACCCGTGAGGCTGTCCGCGGACAGGAAAACGTCGGTAACTCGAACAACACCAACTACGAGACGCAGGCAAGATGGCTCAATGCACAGCTCTACACCCGCTTCCTCGCAGGTCACGCAGACTGGACCCCCGCTTCGCACACCGCTATGCAGATCGCTTCGATCATCTGCATCGATTCGCCCTTCATGACCATCTCGTCCGACCCGAAGCTCGTGCTCGAGTCGCCCGCAGTTGAATTCATCAAGTCTATTCCCACCGTTTGGGACAAGACGGTCGTCCTCTCCGACAGCGTCCTCGGTTCTTATTCGGTTTACGCAAAGCAGAAGGATGGCGTTTGGTTCGTCGGCGGCATCTCCTCCCTGAACGTCTCCAATGCTAAGGTTGATCTCTCCGAGTTCATCACCGACGACGGCACTTACACTGCTGAGATCTGGACCGGCGGCAAAGACAACCTCACCAGCAAGACCATCACCGTCACCAAGGACGATATCATCGAGATCGGCGCACTGCAGTCCTCCGAAGGCTTCGCGATCCGTCTGAGCAAGCTCAACCTCAGCCAGTACGGCGGTAAGATCAACGGCGCTATCACCGTTAGCGCTCCCGACGGCGCAACCGTTAAGTACACCACCGACGGCAGCGATCCCCGCACCTCCGACACCGCAATCGAAGCAAAGGGCTCGATCACTCTGAACGAATCCTGCCGCCTGAAGGTCGCTATCACCGACGGCGACGGCAAGGGCACTATGATGTCCTATCGCTTTAATAAAATGGATTGAATCTCTCATAAGGGGGGGACTTCTTGAAAGAAGTCCTCCCCCTTAGACCCCCTCACAAGAACTTTAAAAAGCGCCGCAAATACTTGCGGCGCGGGTGAAACATTGCGCCCCGAATGTCGGATCGGCATAATCCTTCATCGGGGCGACATTCGAGCTCATACATCCAACCTCGTAGGGGAAGGGCTTGCTCCTCCCGAAACACAACGCAAAACTGCGGTAGGGGAGACCCCTCCCCTACGCCGTTATTGTTGCAAAACGCTCCGAATAAAGAACGCGTGTATCCTTCATTCGGGGCGCTATGATATTCCCGCACGACGAGTATTCGTCGTGCTTTACAAAAGTTTTAGAGGGGTATTAGGGGGACCTTTTTCAAAAGGTCCCCCTAATAATTATTTATGACGTGCCGAGCAGATTCTCGTCGTTCTGACCGAAGGTGAGCTCGTACTGTTCGATCGCCTTTTTGACGATCTTGGTAGCGGTTTTCTCATCGCCGACGTCGTCGACCACCGTTTCCTTGTTCTCAAGGTGCTTGTAAACGGTGAAGAAATGGCGCATTTCCTCGTAGACGTGACGAGGCAGGGCGAAGATACTGCGGTAGCCGTTGTAGGTGGGATCGGAGAAAGGAATGGCTATAATCTTCTCGTCGAACTTGCCGCTGTCCATCATTCGAATGACGCCGATCGGGTATACGTGCGCCAGCGTCAGCGGATGCAGAGGCTCGGAACAGAGCACCAGTACGTCAAGCGGGTCGCCGTCATCGGCATAGGTGCGCGGAATGAAGCCGTAGTTGGCAGGATAGTGGGTCGCCGTGTAGAGAACACGGTCGAGCTTAATCAGTCCTGTCTCTTTGTCGAGCTCGT
Source organism: uncultured Lachnospiraceae bacterium (assembly GCA_964426285.1). Taxonomy (GTDB): domain Bacteria; phylum Bacillota; class Clostridia; order Oscillospirales; family CAG-272; genus CAKSQF01. Next base: position 8,185 of record CAYRQA010000047.1, read on the forward strand.
ACTTGTTCTTGCTGCCCGCGGGAATCTCAATGACCGCATAAAAATCATCGGGTTTGATTCGCTTCGGATCAATATCATGCCAAATGTTCATAATCAATCTCCTTTTTTCTTGGGGGGCTTTTTGAAAAAAGCCCCCCAAGCCCCGCAAAAACTTTTATAGCAAAACTGCAAGCAGTTTTGCAGGATGAGTTCTTGGGGTTTAGCGGATAGCACTTCATTCGAAGCGCCATATACCAGTGTGCCCGGCATGAAATGCCGGGCTTATATAAAGTTCTTGGAGGTGCTCACTTGGGCGAAGCCCAAGTGATGACCTTTCTTTCAAGAAGGTTCCTGCCGGGGTTTGGGGCAGCGCCCCAAAATCGTACTCCTTACTGAGCAGCGTCTACAATTACCGAGAATGCGTCAGCCTTAAGCGATGCGCCGCCGATGAGTCCGCCGTCGATGTTTTCCATAGCGAGGAGCTCAGCCGCGTTAGTAGCGTTCATAGAGCCGCCGTACTGGATGATGGAAGCACGGGCAACGTTCTTGCCGTAGAGGGAAGCGATCACGCCGCGGATGATGCCGCAGACCTCGTCAGCCTGCTCAGCGGTAGCGGTCTTGCCGGTACCGATCGCCCAAACGGGCTCGTAAGCGATGATGACCTTCTTCATCTGCTCAGCGTCAACGTCCAGCAGTGCGAGCTTGGTCTGCTTTGCAACGACCTCGGCAGTGATGCCGTTTTCACGCTCGGTGAGGGTCTCGCCAACGCAAACGATAGCGGTCAGCCCTGCGTCGAGAGCAGCCTTGGTGCGCAGGTTTACGGTTTCGTCGGTTTCGCCGAAGTACTGACGGCGCTCGGAGTGACCGATGACAACGTACTTAACGCCTGCGTCTACCAGCATTTCAGCCGAGATCTCGCCGGTGTAAGCGCCCGAAGCCTTGAAGTGCACGTTCTGTGCACCGACCTTGATGGCAGTACCTGCGCAAGCCTTGGTCACTACGGGAATGTCGATTGCGGGCACGCAAACGACGATGTCGCAGCCGCGCTTGCCCTTTACTTTTTCATACAGCTCGCCGATGAAGGTCTTCGCCTGAGAAGGCGTCATGTTCATTTTCCAGTTGCCAGCGATAACCAGTCTTCTTTTGCTCATTGTTCTATCTCCTAAGTCCAAATATGTTATGCTTTTTCGTTCAGGCAAGCAATGCCGGGCAGGTCGAGACCTTCAAGGAACTCGAGCGATGCGCCGCCGCCGGTCGAGATGTGGGTCATGCGATCAGCAAAGCCGAGGTTCTCAGCCGCAGCAGCCGAGTCGCCGCCGCCGATGATCGAGATCGCACCTGCGTCGGTTGCTTCAGCCACAGCGGTCGCAACTGCGATGGTGCCGCCTGCGAAGTTCTTCCATTCGGAAACGCCCATAGGACCGTTCCAAACGATGGTGCCTGCGCCGATGATGGTCTTGGAGTAGAGCTCCTGCGTCTTCAGACCGATGTCCAGACCCATCCAGCCGTCAGGCAGGCAGTCGGAATCGAGTTCCATGAAGGGGGAGTTTTCGTCGTACTGAGTAGCGATCATGTTGTCAACGGGGAGCAGGAAGTTTACGCCCTTTGCATGAGCCTTCTCGAGCAGTTCGCGCGCGAGGTCGAGCTTGTCGTTCTCGCAGATCGAAGTGCCGATCGACTTGCCCATTGCCTTGTAGAAGGTGTAAGCCATGCCGCCGCCGATGATGAGGGTGTCAACCTTGTCGATGAGGTTTTCGATAACGCCGATCTTGTCGGATACCTTAGCGCCGCCGAGGATGGCAACGAAGGGACGCTTGGGCTCGGAGAGTGCGCCGCCCATGATCGAGATTTCCTTCTGGATCAGGTAGCCGCAAACTGCGGGCAGGTAATCAGCAACGCCCGCGGTCGAAGCGTGTGCGCGGTGAGCAGTGCCGAATGCGTCGTTTACGTAAATATCAGCCATCGAAGCGAGTTCTTTTGCGAATGCGGGATCGTTCTTTTCCTCTTCAGCGTGGAAACGGACGTTCTCGATGATGAGGACTTCGCCTGCCTTGAGGGCAGCAGCCTTTGCCTTCGCGTCGGGACCGATGACGTCGGTCGCCATCTGAACTTCCTTGCCGAGCAGCTCGGAAAGCTTAGCGGCAACGGGAGCGAGCGAGAACTTCTTGACGTCGCCATTCGCCTTTTCGAGGGCAGCAGCGGTAGCGGCTTCCTGCTCTTCTGCGGGGAGTGCTTCGATCTTCTTCTTTTCCTTCTTGTCGAGCTTTACGGTCTCGTTGAAGATGTTGTGGGGACGACCCATATGCGAGCAGAGGATGACTGCAGCGCCGTGGTCGCAGAGATACTGGATGGTAGGCAGAGCGCCGACGATTCTCTTGGGGTCGGTAATCACGCCGTCCTTCATAGGTACGTTGAAATCACATCTTGCAAGCACCTTTTTGCCCGCAACGTCGATGTCTTCAATCGTCTTTTTGTTGTACATAGACATATTTTTTCACCTCATTATAAAATTCAAATCAGTTCGAACTTAATATTACCATACCGCGAAAAAAATATCAAGTGTTTTTGGAAAAAAAGTTCGTTTTTTTCAATATTTTTGTATACGAACCCCTCAAATAGGGTGGAAGCCACTCAGATCGAGGGAAAACAGGAACTCAAAAAAGGGTGCGCCGACCTGCCGTCGCGAGCGCTTTAAGTCGCGGGAAACTCGATGCTCGTCGCTTCGAAGGAGAAGACGAAGATCACGTCCGAGCCGTCGGACGCTTTCTGGGTAACGGTATAGGTTTCCCCGTCGCGCCGCATGGTGACCGAGGTCAGGCTGGTCGGGTCGAGCAGTTCAGAGCGGATGGACAGCTCGCTGTCGCTTTCGGTGAAGGAATCATAGTAGGGATCGATGAAGAAGAAGAGCGACGAGGTCAGCTCGAGATCGCGCAGAAGAGCGCCCCAAGAGATACAAGCGGGCGAGGTGGTCGTCCAACTGCCGTTTTGTTCGGTGTATCCGACCCCTTCGGCAAAATCGACGTAGTAAATTTTGCCGTCATTGGTGTCCGAACCGATGTAGGCTGCCATCTTATCGCCGTCCCTCGCATATGCCGCGTAGTAATTCTCACGCTGTACGGCAACCGTGACCTCCTCGGCATCGTAGAGCGCATCGCAAAGGTCGCTCGGTACCATGTATGAAGCGCCGACGCTCGGCTGCTTATCGGGGTCCTCCTTGTCGGGGTCGGCAGTCGTGGGCGGCGTGAGCACGGGTGCCCGATCGGGCGATACCGAGCCCTGCTGACCGTCCGAAGCGGAATCGGGGAGGGTAACGGTCACGTCGGTAAACTCTGCCTGGAGCATCAGCACCGTCTCTTCGACGAGGAGATGAAAGTAGGCGATATCTTCACGGAAGTTGAGCGACACCGAGGCGATCCCTTCGGGCATCCCCTCTTTGGCGAGGGCGCTTTCCTTCATCGAATAGTTCGCCGAATTTTCCGTATAGTCGTCATCGTCGAAGATCGGGAGCTCTTCGGCGATCGCTTCGATGATATCTCCCCAATCACCGGTGATGCGCTCATTCCGCCAGTTACCGTCGACCGATTCGTATGCCAGTTTGGCATCGAAATCGTAGTAGAGGATCGCGCTTGTGTAATCGTCATCGGCATCGCCGTCCACGCTTTCGAGCAGGCGGACCTTTTCGCCGTCCTTGTGGTAGGTCGTGTTGGTGACGGTCTCCCCATCGATGGCGCAGAGTGTGAAGATCATGTCTTCGGTCTCAATGAGGGCTTCGTAGAATTCCGAGGGGGCATAGGGGAGGTCGTCGTCCGAGCTACCCATATTGCCCTGCGGGATATAGCCGCCGCCGCTGTTGCCGCAGGCGGTAAGGGATGCCCCCAGCAGCACGCCCGTCATCAGCCATGCAAGCTGTTTATGGAGCTGTTTCATGTGATCATCTTCCTTTTCCTTCAAACCACCCTCATTATAGCACAAAAATCGGCATTTGTAAATCATTTTGCCCGATTTCGCAAAAAAGAAGCTCCCCGAGCCCTGCAAGCATTTGCAAGGCTCAGACCGCTGACAGCATCAATCATTCATCCGATGCTCGTAGGGGCGGATTCCATATCCGCCGTCCCGTACGATATGCGACGACAATGGGGTTCGCGGGTGCCTTTCGTTGCGGCGGGAGCAAGCCCCCGCCCTACGGAGTATATATCAATTTGTCAACTTTTAGACGAAACAAGGT
>CAYRQA010000048.1:0-12333 GCA_964426285.1 uncultured Lachnospiraceae bacterium
TGCGCGTCTGCCAGTTCCGCCACTCTCGCATATCCTTAGTTGCCCGTTATTGCTTGCGGCAACAGTTAATATTATACTCATTTTTCTCGATTTGTCAAGGGGTTTTTCGAAAAAAATCGAAAAAATATTCCACCTTCCTTGATCGTTCGAATTCGTCTGAAAAACAATCGACATTTATATATTTTGACAGGAAAACACCCAAAAAATGCCCGACGAGTATTCGTCGGGCTCATAAAAGTTTTTGGAGATGCAAGAACCTTTTTTCAAAAAGGTTCTTAAGCGGGGTGCAGGGGCAGAGCCTCTGCTCACAATCCCAAAATAATCGTCGCGAGGGCGAAGTAGATGAGGAGGGAGAGTGCGTCGAGGATAGTGGTAATGAAGGGGGAAGCCATGACGGCGGGGTCGAGCTTGATCTTCTCAGCCAAAATGGGGAGGGTACAGCCGACCAGCTTGGCGCAGATGACGGTGAGGGCAATGGTGCAGCAGACGACCAAGTCGATCATGAGGGTGAGCCCGTCGGTTTTGAGCAGGAGAATGTCGAAGAGCCAGATCTTGAAGAAGTTTGTGACGGCGAGTGTGATCGCACAGAGAATACCGACGCGCAGTTCCTTCCAGATGATGCGGAGGATGTCCTTGAACTCGACCTCGCCCGTGGACAGACCGCGGATGACGGTCGAGGAAGCCTGAGAACCTGTATTACCACCGGTGGACATCAGCATGGGGATGAAGGCATTGAGCGCCATCATTTTGGCGAGCGCCGATTCGAAGCCCGAGATGATCATGCCCGTGAAGGTTGCGGAGAGCATCATAAGCAGCAGCCACGGAATACGGTTTTTCCAGATCTCCAGAATACTCGTTTTAAGATAGGGCTTCGCAGAAGGCAGGATCGCCGCCATGACCTGGAAGTCCTCTTCGCTCTCTTCCGAGATGACGTCGATTGCGTCGTCGTAGGTCACGATACCGACCAGTCGGTTTTCGCCGTCGACGACGGGGATCGCCATAAAGCCGTACTCGCGAAATAGCAGTGCGGCGTCCTCTCGGTCCTCGAGTGTGTTGACCGAGATGGGGTTTTCCGTCATGATCTCGCCGATGGTCGTGTTCTCGTCCGAAAGGAGCATATCCTTGACGGTGGTTACGCCGATGAGATGGCGGTTGCGGTCGGTGACGTAGCAGGTGTAGATCGTTTCCTTGTCAACGCCCGTCTTCTTGATCTGCTCGAGTGCCATGCGAATGGTCATCGATTCCTTCAGATCGACGAACTCGACGGTCATGATAGAGCCCGCACTGTCGTCGGGGTAGTTCAGGATCTCGTTGATCCACTTTCTTGTTTCGGCGTCGGTGTTCGAGATGATACGCTTGACGACATTGGCGGGCATTTCTTCGATGATATCGACTGTATCGTCGAGGAAGAGCTCGTCAAAGACGGCGTGCAGCTCGGTGTCGTTGAAGCCGCGGATGAGGTGCATCTGCATATCCGAGTCCATCTCAACAAAGACCTCGGCGGCAAGCTCTTTCGGTAATAATCGGAAAACGAGGAGGAGCTTTTCAGTGTCGATCTCAGTGAAAAGCGCAGCGATATCGATCGCATTTTCGGCAAGCAGGGTCTCGCGCACCTTGGAATACTTCTTTTCTTCCAGATATTGCTTGATGAGCTCGATGGGTTCTTTTTCTTCGAGCATTTCGTTGTTTTCCATACAGTACCGTCCTTTCCCGAAAACCTTTTGGGGGATGAATTACAGTTAGGTTTCCGCTTGATTTTGCCGCTTATATAGACACAATAAGCATAGCACAAAAAAATGAACGAATTATATACACAAGAAGAATAATTTGTGAATCGAGAAGACGAGTTGTAAGTTTTGTATGAATTATTACAAATTCTTACATTTAGCTATTGACAATCTTGTGCATATATGGTATCATGTGCTTAGTAAAAGTCGAAATGATTTTCAAAATCAGTCAGAAAGGCGGGCGGTAACATGAATTGTGCAAATATTATGGTAGATCAAAGCGGTTGTGCACGGGGTGTTGTGTCGTCCGGCTTTTCACGGGCGAGGTATCATCTGCCAATCCTTTCAATCCGCGCATAAACCGCTCAACCGGGACGGTTTGTGTGCGTTTTTTTCTTGATTTATGTAAATAGAAAATGAATGGAGGTAATTGCAGATGAAAACAATATTATTTCGAAATTTATACCGCTTGTCATGACCATATGTGTGCTACTAATTGGTATGTCATTTCCGCTGACCATAACAGCAACTGAAAACCAACTTCAAACTATTAGCAATCCGTTTGTCGTAGAAGATAGACTGACGGATTCTAATTTGTTTGGATCAGATGAGTTAATTACTGGTGGTAGCTCAGATGCTGTGGTGACATATAATGCAGTTGATGGAGTAATCGGATTAATAAACAATACTAAATACTACATTATGAACTATTCAAATAAGCGCTTGCTGTCCTTGCACAACTCATCAGATGCGAATAACACCTATGCGTATACGCAATTGGAAAGCATCAGGACTCCAATGTCGCAATGGATGATTCAAAGACAAAGCGACGGTCGCTATCAACTTATTAGTGTATGCAGTCCTACATCAAAGGTCTTAAATGTGTCATCGGGAATGCTGGATATTTATTCTGATAACAATTCAGAATCACAGCAATTTGTAATCTCTCGAATCAACGAAGGACAGTATAAAGGATTGTATCATATTCAGTGGGGACAGTATTATGTGACACAAGGGCAGGACTACTATCTGTATCTGTATACAAGCCCATCCGACGCATCGGCTTGGTCATTTATGGAAGTAGAAAAGGGATATGCTGATTTTGTTAATCATAATTATTACTATACTGATGCTTCTGGAGAACGTTTACCATTGAATACTGCTGAACATAACACGCTGTTCTATAATGTATTTAGTGGATTAGGGTATGCAGCATATACAAACACGAATTGTGGTGCTGCACATGGATACGATGTGCTTTGTGAAACGGATGTATTTGTATATGCAGGTCATGGTTGTCCCGGCGCTATCATCTTTTCGCGAGAGAATAGTGTTACAACCGGAGCTATAGTAGCTCATAATGTGGCTACTACTCTGAGCAATTCATATGAATACTCAGTTGGTAATTGTTCTGAGAACCAATTAGCGTCACTTCGTTGCGCGATATATATGGGGTGCAATACAGGAACTAGTTATTCTAGTTCGAGTATAACCTGTAATCTTGTTGACATAACTTTCGAAAAAGGAGCACATTTTGTGTTGGGAGTAACAGAAACAATATATTATACAACGGCAAACGACTGGAATAAATTGTTTTTTGAGGGAATCCAAAGAGGGTACAATATACAAGGTGCGATGGATTATGCGGACGATAGCATTATTGTGATTGAAATTCCCGAGACAGAAGATAAAATAACTGGCGAAAGAGAAATTGTGAATGAATTGTCGTGCTATTGGGTAGGCGACGTTAATCAGTATTTGAACTAAATACTTTAACTAAGAAAGGAAAATAATTATGAAAAAAATAACATCTGTATTATTGTCAATGATCATGGTATTCCTGGTAGGATGCAGTAGTGTGGCTGTCGATCCAAACGAAACCAATCAAAGCACAACTGACAATGATACCCCAAACGAAGTGGTGTATACGATTTACGGAACTTCTACGCTGGGCAATTTCAGCAGGGGTGATGGTAACGTTGAAGAGGATTCGAATATAAAATACGGGAACATTTCCGAGCTTGATTTTTTGAACAGCCGTACTGATGACGTTGTGAATATTGATGCAGAACGAGAAAAGACCCTTGTGATCAATGGGAAAGAATTGCAGTTTAAATATCGAAGAACCTATGCAAGAACGCTTGCGAGCAGTAAACAAGAAGCATTAAGTCAGTTTGGATATCAGGATGTGTACGAGCTTTATGATGAAAATCAAACGTTGAGTGCTACGGCGGAATTTAGTTCGAATAACGGTGAATTACGCTTTTATTTGGATTTTGACTTATCTCATAGCAAAGTAGATAGTGTATTGACCGACGAGGATGCTAAAGCGTTGGCGGACGAGTTGATGCTATCAATATACGGTAGAGAGTTGTCAGACGAATATGATGTTGTGGTCAGCTCGAGCGATGCATCGGACACTAACAGCGTTTACGTTTATTACACGAGAAGTATATTCGGTTATACAACAGACGAAGTGGTTAGAATTGAATTGAACGGAAATGGCGATCTTTTGTCGTTGAATGCAGAGCGTTTACGCCTATTCGACTCAATTAAAAACGAACTTACACTTGAGATGATTCAAAATGCAGAGGATATGTTGATAGATCGAATTTCCGATTTGTATACCATTAACAGCAAAACGATCATGTTAGATGCGAATAGCGGTAAATTCTTTCTTCGTATCAGAGCAGTCTACACAAGTGAATTGGGTGTCGAAGGTGTGGAATTCTTTATCAACGTGAATTGATACACTATTATTTCGATCAACTGTGGACATCACGGAAACTGCTCGATGATTGCGCTGGCGTAATTGTCATAACACCCCCAAAAGAAGAGCCAACGGGCGCTCGCTATCTGATCACAAGGAGGACATATGAAAAAACAGTTGTTAGCCCTAACCCTCATCTCTGCGCTCGTCCTCTCAGCCACCGCTTGTGACTTTGATCTGCCCAAGCCGATAGGCACAACGACCGCAGAGGAGGTAACTTCGACCCGTCCGAATGAAACCAAAGCGCCCGGGTTAGACGATTATTCCCCTCATAGCTATGATGGAGACGTGTTAAGGTTAGTCGTACCAGGGGATTCACTCAAACAGGCTCAGACCATGCCCGTATCCAAAGGCACAGTGGTTTTATCAGAAGGATTGAAGCAGGAGTTGGAAAAACTTCCGGATGATCAAGTCTTCGGCGTGGCGATCTCTTTCGCATCGATGATCCCGGAAGATCACCTTGATACACTCGTCTATGAAGGGATAAGCGCCTCCGAGTATCATGAGAAGGCGTTAGCATTGATAGATACTGACAAGGAAGCTTCCGGGGAAGCAATGGCAAAGTATTACGAGCTGCGCGTTCGATACTACTACGACTTATTGTTTTCGCTTTCATACATCGAATACTTGGATGACCGCGGAGGAGTTACGTTAGAAGATTGCTTCTTCTATGCCTATTTAACGAAGGATGAAATACTTCATCTGGAATGTGATGAAGATGAATCACTCTATGTGTTTGCGCCCGGTCTGCTGAAATAAACGGGAATAGCGCATCACATGACAGAACGATTCTGCTGTTACGCCCCCAAAAGAAGAGCCTGCGGGCTCTTCTTTCTTGTCTCACGCCTGTTTGAACATAAAAATTCACGATTTCTCGTCAAAAGTCCTTGACAATGTGAATATTTTCACATATAATAAAAAAGAGTGCCGTTTTGGCATGATCAACAGGACAAACAACCGAGCATCAGAGCTTGTGAAAGGATAACGAGAGTTATGGAAAAGGATAGAGAACAGATGGTTAAGGTAGTCAAATTCGGAGGCAGCTCACTGGCGGATGCCGAGCAGTTCAAGAAGGTCGCATCGATCGTCAAGGCAGAAGAGGCACGCCGCTACGTCATCCCCTCTGCGCCCGGTAAGCGCTTCTCGGGCGACACGAAGGTCACCGATATGCTCTACGCTTGCCATCAAAAGGCATCCGCAGGCGAGGATTTTACCGCCGAGTTCGAGCAGATCGAAGCACGCTATAACGAGATCATTGCATCGCTCGGACTGACCGTTTCGCTTGACTGCGAATATGCTCAGATCATCGACGCCATGAAGAAGGGCGCTACCGCCGACTATGTGGCAAGCCGCGGCGAGTACCTTAACGGTATTCTGCTGGCTGATTACCTCGGCTTCGACTTCATCGATGCCAAGCAGGTCATTTTCTTCAAGGAAAACGGAGTTTTCGACGGTGAAAAGACCAATGCAGTCCTCTCTGAGGTGCTGAAAAAACACCAATACGCAGTCGTCCCCGGCTTCTACGGAAGCGCATTCGACGGCGGTGTCAAGACCTTCTCCCGCGGCGGCAGTGACATCACCGGTTCGATCGTCGCAAGAGCGGCAAATGCAACCATCTACGAAAACTGGACCGACGTGTCGGGCTTCCTCATGGCAGATCCCCGCATCGTGCCCGGTGCAAGCGCCATCGAGTATATCACCTACACCGAGCTGCGTGAGCTCTCCTATATGGGCGCGACCGTGCTCCACGAGGATGCAGTCTTCCCCGTGCGCGAGGCGGGCATTCCGATCAACATCCGCAACACCAACCGTCCCGAGGATAAGGGCACGATGATCGTGCTCCATGCCGACAATTCCATTCAGGGCGATCACCCGATTACCGGTGTCGCAGGCAGAAAGGGATTTTCGGTCATCGCAGTCGAAAAGGACATGATGAACTCCGAGATCGGCTTCGGCAGAAAAGTGCTTCAGGTATTCGAAAAGCACAACGTCTCCTTCGAACATCTGCCCTCGGGCATCGATTCGATGGGTGTCATCGTCTCGACTGCATCGATCAAGGACTGCCGTGAAGCGCTCGTGCGCGATATTTGCTCTGCAGTCACCCCCGACAGCGTGTCGGTCGAGGACGGACTGTCACTGATCGCAGTCGTAGGTCGTCAGATGATCAACAACGTCGGTACGGCATCGCGCGTATTTTCGTCGATCGCCAATGCGAAGATCAACATTCGCCTCATTGATCAGGGGCTCAGCGAGAACAACATCATCCTCGGTGTGGCAGACGAAGACTTCGAGAAGGCAGTACGCCGCATCTACCACGAGTTTACCGTACAATAAGACGCTTATCGTTTCGAAACGAAACGAGCGTATTACCGAAAATTCGCCGCATCGCGGCGAATTTTCTAAAGAATCGGGAAGGATCTTATGAACGATTTGTGGTCATATTTGCAGAAGGCATCGAAGCCCATCGTCCTCTACGGCATGGGCAACGGCGCCGACAAGCTGATTTCGGTGCTTTCAGCCTATGGGTTGGAAGCATCTGACTTTTTCGCATCCGACGGCTTTGTCCGCGGACATACGTTCCACGGAAAACGGGTGCTTACCCTCGCCGAGGTGCGCGAAAAGTATGAGGATTTTATCATCCTGCTTTCCTTCGGCTCATCACTGCCAGAACTGCTCGAACGCTACGAAGCGCTCGACAGGGAATACGAGTTTTACGTGCCCGAACTGCCTGTGGCAGGCGACACGCTCTTCACCGCCGATTACTACAGTTCGGTGAAGGACAAGCTCGACGTCCTCCGCGAGCTGCTCGCAGACGAGCAGTCGAGGAAGGTGCTCGACGGTCTGATCGAATACCGTCTCACGGGCAAAATAGCGCCGCTGGTCGCGACCGCAAGCGGCAGGGAAGAGGTGTTCACGCAGATTCTTCACCCCGAAAGCTATGCGACCTATGCCGATTTCGGTGCGTACAACGGCGATACCATCTCGGAATTGCTTTGTTATCAGCCCGCACTCACGAAAATATGGGCGCTTGAGCCCGACCGTCGCTCCTTCAGAAAGCTGAATGCCCGAGCAGAGGCGGAAGGCTTTGCCGACCGTCTGACGGCGTTGCAAGCAGGTGCATGGTGCGAAAATTGCACCCTTTCGATCTCGGATGAGGGCAGCCGCAACAGCCATCTCACCGAGGGAGTCGGCAAGCAGGTGGCGTGTATCTCGCCCGATCGCCTGTTTGACGGTGCGGCGGTCGATTACATCAAATACGACGTCGAGGGCTCGGAGTACGAGGCACTGCTCGGCAGCCGCGAAACGATTGAGCACTATGCACCCGATCTCGCAATTTCGCTCTATCACCGAGGCGAGGACCTCTGGAAGCTCCCGCTTCTGGTGCACGATTTAAATCCGACCTACAAGCTCTACCTCCGCCGTCCGCCCTATATTCCGCCGTGGGATCTGTGCTTGTATGCGGTGAAGGAGGGAAATCAACGATGAAGCGTATTTTGAAAAGGCTGGCGCGTCCGCTCGCACTTGTACTGCTCTTACCCGGCACGCTTTCTGCTTGTTCCGATCCACCGATCGGCTCGACGTATGTGACAGATCTGGATCGGTTCGGTGAATACAATCAGTATGTAGAGGAGCTGCTTGAAAAGAGCTTTAGCGGCAGTTTCCCGGACGAGCTGTCGGATGACCGGTCGGATGCCGTATATAGCTATGACTACCAATGTGCAGCGCTGAGTGAAGCTGTATTTTCGCTCTAGCTTTCTTGTAAAGCAGACGAAACGCTCTATCAATCCGAGCGGACGAGAATTGCCGAGCTGACTTCAAAGAGCGTTACGACGAATGACGGCAGCATTGCTTATCTCATAAACTGTGACGAGGATGCGCTTGAGGAGTACTTTAACGATACACTCCTCGACGGATATACATACTGTTTCGAGATCGTCATCTTCGATGAATCATCCATGCAAATCGAATACTTCACATCGTACTATGTCGAAGGGATCGCCAAACCGGCACATCTGGACGATCTGCTGACCGAGATCAGAGATTGCTTTGATTTGGATATATAAAAACATCCCCGCTATGCAACGCTTCATGCGTGCATGGCGGGGAATTTACTTATTTTTCGCTTGCCTCCCGCCCGAAGAGCACCGCACCGCAGGCGGCTTCCTCCTCACAAGGGGAGAGCGTGAGCGGCAGACCGAAGCGCTTTTCAAAGGACCTCGCAAGCTTGGGATTTTTTCGGATGCCGTTGCCCGAACCGATGAGCAGCTCCTTCTCGGGTGCACCCATTTTCAGGTACATCCCATGGAGCTCGTCGGCGATGCCGTTTAAGAAGCCGAGCATCATCGCTTGGGGGGTGAAATTGTGCGTGTCGATGCCCTCGATCGCACCGCGTGCGGCAGGATCGTCGCGAGTGCCGTCAAAGAGGGTGGATATCTTCAGTCCGTCCTCTTCGATGCCTTCGATCGCCCGTGCCATATAGGGGTACATACTGTCGACCGCAGTGCCCGTCATCTCTACCACCGAACGGAAGAAGCGCTCGAGCAGGGCATAGGCTCGACCGCCGCTGAGTGACGATCCGACCAGCAGATAGCGGTCTCTCACAAATGGGCGAAGCTCGACGCTTCCGCTGACTTCGATATAGTCGCTGATCAGCGAGACCTGACTGCCCGTGCCGACGTTGACGAGGATGGAATGCTCGCCTGCGCCCGAGCCGATGAAGGAGGCTTGGTTGTCGCCGATGGCGATGCTGACGGGAATCCCTCGATATTCCCCTGCGACCGTGCTGTCGGAGGTGACGGCCGGGAGAAAAGAGGAGGGAATAGAGAGTTTTTCTGTGGCAGAGCGGTCGAATTCACGCTTTTTCAGGTCAAAGCAACCGATCGAAGCGGCATTTGAGGTGTGAAGGATGGGGGACAGTCGTCCGCACAGCCGCATAACGGCATAGTCGCTGATCGTGCAGAGCGCTACTGCTTCCTGCGGGATCAGCCGATTGACGCTGTTGTAAAAATGGGTCAGCAGACCGTAGCCCGAAGCCATCCGATAGCCGCTCATATCGCAGGCATAGTCTGCGTAGCTTCGACCCTCCCGATAGGGCAGATCGCCCCTTGCGTCCTGCCACGTAAAGAGCGGACTGACGCTTCTTCCGTCGCGATCCACGTAGAGAATGCCGTGCATCTGACCGGTTACGCCGATCGAAGCGATATCGGGATATCGGTCGATCAATCGCTCGACGATCCCGAGCACGGTCTCGATGATCGTATCGGGGGCTTGCAAACGTGCCCATGCGTTTTCGCGCTCGATAAAGGAGCGGTTGGGTTCGGTGACTGAATCGACGAAGCGTCCATCCTCCGATATGACCGCACCGCAGATCGTGGTAGTGCCGATGTCAATGCCCAAATGTTTCATGTGATGTTCCTTTCGATGGCTTGATGAGGTGTGTTAATATTGTACCATGTTTGCGCGCTTTCGTCAATAGGTACATCGGTTTAAACATTTCTTGAGAATTTCATCTCTTGTTTCTTAAGAATCGGTGTGCTATAATGAAGACAAGAAAAAGACAAGGAGCACACCATGTACAATATCTTAGTATGCGACGACGAGCGGGACATTGTATCCGCACTGAAAATATACCTGACAGCAGAAGGCTACAATGTCTGCGAAGCATATACGGGCAGAGAAGCACTGGATGCCATTGACACGCACGAAATCCACCTCGTGCTCATGGATATCATGATGCCCGAGATGGACGGGATCACGGCTATGTCCAAGCTCCGCGAGCGCACCAATCTCCCCGTCATTCTGCTGACCGCCAAGGGCGAGGACACCGACAAGGTCCTCGGGCTCAACGTCGGTGCAGACGATTACATCACCAACCCCTTCAATCCCGTTGAGGTGCTCGCTCGTGTACGCTCACAGCTGAGAAGATATATGCTCCTCGGCGGCGGACATGTTCAGCCCAGACAGCTGCGCATCGGCGGCATCGTCATCGACGACGATGCAAAATCGGTCATCCTCGACGGGGATGAAATCTCGCTCACACCGACCGAATATGATATTCTGAAGCTGTAACCCCTCTGCGTTCCGAGAAAAATTCCTCTCAGACTACGCCGATAACCAAGTCTGGGCATTGTATCATCACATTCCATCCGAGCCGACCGCAGCGCTTCCTTGGGATTTCCAAGCCGAGCACACCAATTCGATTGAGAGAGAAATCTTATCCTACAGTGAGACCCGCACCTTCGAGACGACGAACGAGCTTCACGATTGGGTTAAAGCGATCGCCGAGAAAGCATCCAACTACGAGTATACGACGATAACCCCCGTCACCGATGAATACGGTTCTGTAATTGCCTATACACAGACGGTCAACTGGACCGAAGTGGTTCGGGAAAAGGTGTATTTCACCTATGGCTTCGAAGAGCCCTTTGCGGTGAAGGACGCCATATGGCTGAGCATGTTCACCAACGTCTCGCACGATATCAAGACCCCGCTCACCTCGATCATAAACTACGTTGACCTGCTCGGCAAGGAAGAGATCGAATCGGAGACCGTCAAAGAGTATATTGAAGTCCTCACCCGTCTGTCGGCACGGCTGATGAAGCTGATCGAGGACTTGGTCGAAGCCTCCAAAGCCTCGACAGGCAATCTTGCCGTGAACCAAGAAGTCTTCGACCTCAACCTCCTTGTCTCGCAGACGACCGCTGAATTCGAGGATAAGTTCGCGGCGAAGGAGATCGAGACGGTCACCACCCTCACCCAAGCACCTGCCATGGTTAGAGCCGATGGACGGCTGATGTGGCGCGTGTTTGAGAACCTCATGAGCAACGTCTGCAAGTATGCACAGGCGCACACCCGTCTCTACGTTTCGACCGAAACGGTGGGCGACCGCGTCAGAGTGACCATGAAAAACACCTCGCAGTATGCCCTCAACATCACGGGAGAGGAACTGATCGAGCGCTTCATCCGCGGGGACGCATCACGCCATACAGAGGGCAGCGGACTGGGGCTGTCGATCGCAAGCAGTCTGGTCGAGCTGCAAGGCGGCAGCTTTGCGATCACCATCGACGGAGACCTCTTTAAGGTGATGGTAGACCTCCCTCGCGCATGATCAAGCTGATAAAAAGAAGCAACCGATGTGTCTGACACATCGGTTGTAGTTTGTGCGGGGTTCTCGAAGAGGTCGGCAGGCAGATAATCAGCGATCAGCGTATGCCATTCATCGTTGTCAAAGCTGTAGTGATCATAATCGGTTCTGTTTTCGTTTGCGTCAAAATGCTCTCCATAGCGTCACAGGAAATAAAGCGGTAGGAACCGTCGGTGTAATTGATGCGGACGACCCACTCGTCGTACTCAAAGCTGGGATCGGTCGGAACAGGAAGCAGAATCAGCGTGTCGCTGAATTCGATCTCCGCCAGATCGGTTAAAAACGCATCGAGTTGATCCTCTTCTAAAGCGTAGACAGGGTCGAGGTGGTCATCGAAGCCAGCGGAATAGTAGGTGGTGTTACGCAGATCGTAGATCTCGATAGAGGCAACCGTATCCGATTCGATGTCATCGTGATGAGTGCGCTGGGTGACACAGCCGACAAGCAGAACTGACAGAGCGGAAACGAGCAGGGCGAGCAAACACACAGTACGCTTTTTCATAGAGCATCTCCTTGTGAGAATAACGTTTGGAAAGAACAGTGTAGCACGGATTTCAAACAGAATGGTGAATATTTTGTAAAAATCGAGGGGAGGGGCGCTACATTGAAAAAACCTCGTCCAAAGACGAGGTTTTTCTGGCCTGCCCGACAGGATTCGAACCTGCGACCTCAAGAGTCGGAGTCTTGCGCGC
>CAYRQA010000049.1:0-12269 GCA_964426285.1 uncultured Lachnospiraceae bacterium
GCCTTGTACCGGAGATCCGCTATAGCAGGGGTGGTTTCCACACTTGAGGGCTGATGATGTGTGGTCTGCACTGTAATTTTCGTGTTGAGGAATGGGTCCTGTGCAATTGATGGCTTCGAACCATGTCAGGTGGGGAACCAAGCAGCATTAAGGAGTATGTTCAATGTGCCACAGGTTCGCCTGTTCTGAGCGGAGGTTACTTTTCACGCATATATGATCAGTTCGAATTTGTGGTGTATGGTCTTATTTTGCACCCTGTTTGTTTTTTTGAGGAGGGATATACTTGCATCAGGCACTCTATCGCAAATGGCGCCCGAAAGCCTTTTCGGACGTTTGCGGACAGGAGCATATCACCTCCGTCCTCTCGTGGCAGGTAGCGAACAATAAGCTCAGCCATGCCTATCTCTTCTGCGGCTCGCGCGGTACGGGTAAAACGACCTGTGCGAAGATCCTCGCCAAAGCCGCAAACTGTCACCATACGGTGAACGGCAATCCCTGCAACCGGTGCGAGATCTGCCGCCAGATCGACAGCGGCACCTGCCTCGACGTCCTCGAAATGGACGCCGCCAGCAACACGGGGGTCGATTATATCCGCGATATCCGCGAGGAAGTGCTTTTTACGCCCTCTGAAGCGGGTACGCGTGTTTACATCATCGACGAGGTGCATATGCTCTCGGAAGGTGCGTTCAATGCACTTCTCAAAACGCTCGAGGAACCGCCTCCGAAGGTCATCTTCATCCTTGCCACCACAGAAATGCAGGAGATCCCTGCGACCATCCTCTCGCGATGCCAGCGCTTTGACTTCAGACGCATTGCCGTCGGCACGATCATGGAGCGGCTGAAGTATATCGCAGCCGAAGAGGGCATCACGCTCACCGAGGAGGGCGCACGACTGGTTGCACGCCTGTCCCAAGGCGGTATGCGAGATGCGATCAGCCTGCTTGAGCTTTGCGCGGGCGAGGGGAAGGTCGTGGATGCGGCTTGCGTAGGCGATGCCGCAGGCGTCTGCGGCAGAGAGACCGTCGCGTCGATGGTCCGCTCGATCAGAAATCGCAAGTACGGCGAGATCCTCACGCAAATTTCCAACCTCTACCGTTCGGCAGTTGACCTCGCGGTCTTTTTCACCGACCTCATCGGCTACTACCGCGATATGATGGTGCAGAAACTGCTGAAGATCACCCCCAAGAATGCTAAAGGAAACGGGGACATTCTCGATTACAGCGACAGCGAGCTTGCCGAGCTTACCGAACTCGCATCGGCATTCCGCTATCAGACGCTCCTCTATCACGTCAAACTGCTCGAAGACGCCTATCTGCTCATGGGCAGGGGCGAAGACAAGCGGATTTGCGCTGAAATGACCCTCCTGCGGCTCTGTTCCGATGCATTCGGTGACTCGAATGAGGCGCTCTCTGCTCGCATCAGCGATCTCGAGGAAAAGCTCACAACCGCGATCGCGGGCGGTCTGTTGACAGCACAGGCTGTGCCGATGACCGAAAGCGTGACGCGAAGCGAATCCCCGATCGCGCCCGCACCTCCGACTGTTCCGGCGCCCCCTTCCCCCAAGCAGACGACGGCACCTGCACCCGAACCTGCTCCGCAGCCCGATCGCGAATATATGGGCTGGGTCGAACTGGTCACTCAGTACGAGAAGGTCGATGTCGGCGGTGCACCCTTCCTGCGCTCAGCAACTGCACTCGTTGACGGTGCGAACCGATTGCATATTCAGGTGTCCGATTCCTTCGCCAAGATGTTGCTCCAGAGCAATCAGGCGGAAGGGAAGCTCCAATCGCTTGCCGCGGCAGGCGGCGACCATTTCAGCGCAGTGCTGATCGAAGTGGGTCAAAGTAAAAATAAAGCATCATCTGCAATGGATGACCTGTTTTAATAAGATAACTATTTTCAGAAAAGGATGAGTTAAAATGAAATCAAGAATTCCCAAGGAATACACTGGCGGTGCCAACAATATGCAGAGCATGATCCGTCAGGCGCAGAAGATGCAGGAAGAAATGGCTGCCCGTCAGGAAGCACTTGACGCTGAAGAGTACGAAGTGCAGGCAGGCGGCGGTGCCGTTACCGTCAAGATCAACGGCAAAAAGGAGATCCTGAGCATCGACATCAAGCCCGAGATCGTTGATCCCGACGACATCGAGACCCTGTCCGACGTTCTTGTCGCAGGCGTGAACGAAGCGATCAAGAAGGTCGAATCGATCAACAACAGCGAAATGGAGAAGATCACCGGGCAGATGAACGTCCCCGGTCTGTTCTGATGAGCGAATACATTCTGCCGCTCGAACTGCTCATTGAGCAGTTCGGGAAGCTGCCCGGGGTGGGGCGCAAGACGGCGACCCGCTACGCACTCTCGATGCTCGATTGGAGCACAGAGGAAGCGGATACCTTTGCAGAGGTCGTTTCTTCTGCCAAGCGCAAGATCTGCCGCTGTTCGGTCTGCGGCAATCTCAGTGAAGGCGATATCTGCACCGTCTGTGTGGACGAGAGCAGAGAAGCGGTCATATGCGTGGTCGAGGATGCCCGTGCGGTCATGAGCTTCGAGCGACTGCGCGACTATCGCGGGCGCTATCATGTGCTCGGCGGCGTGCTGTCGCCGATGAACGGCATCGGACCTGATCAGCTCAACATCAGCAGTCTGCTCGCCCGTCTGAACAACGAGCAGGTCGATGAGGTCATCATCGCCACCAACCCCACCGTGGAAGGGGAGGCGACTGCCATGTACCTCACCAAACTGTTAAGACCCCTCGGCGTGAAGGTCACCCGACCTGCCACCGGTATGCCGGTCGGCGCTGATCTCGAGTATGCCGACGAGGTCACCCTCGTGCGCGCACTCGACGGCAGACGCGAGCTTTCGTAAGCTGTGCCATAACCGAATACGAATAGCGGTCGATCGACCGCAGAAAAAGCCAAGGAGCACTTGCAACTTGGTTGCAGTGCTCCTTTTCAATGCTAGAAAATATCAAAAAACGGCAAAATGCTATTGACAAAATGAAAAAAAGCCTGCTATAATATAGGAAAAGGAGCTGAAATGAATGGAAAAGACACCGAACCGTATTACCGAAACAGGCAAGCCTGTATCTCCATCACAGCGCAATTTCGGTTGGCGCTACCTCATTGCAGCAGCCTTCGGCGCGATGGCGGCGGTAGGCTATCTTTGCCTCAGGCAAGCGAATGTATTGGCAAAACTCGGTGAGATCGCACAATACCCCTATTTTTATCCCGCTTGTTTGATCGCAGGCATCCTATCATGTATCTTGGCGCTGATCCTGTTTGTCCTGAACCTTCGTCTGCTAAAGCCATTCACGCGCAAGGCAACGATCATTTTCGCCGAACTGCTCCTTGCATCGGCGAGCTTCGCACTCAGTTGGACACCGATTGCCCTGGCGCTTTTCATGGGAATGTAAAATAAGCCCCTTCCGAATTTGATCGTTCGGAAGGGGCATTTGCGTGCTTATTTGTATCACCAAATCTTCAAATTTCCCCTCACCGTGTCGGCAAGCAGCGCGGCGATCTCGCGGACGAAGTAGTGGGGGAGCAGCATGGGAAGGGAGTCGGCGGGCAGATGGTAGAGCTCGAGGTCGGCAAGGTACTTGCGTGCGGTCGCTTCACCGCGGAAGGAATGGAAATTGTTGGTCACGATGGCGACCGATTTGCACCCTTCGGGGATGAGCGCCGCGCTGAACTGCAAATTCTCGGCAGTGCTGGTCGAGCGGTCCTCTAAGAGGATGCGCTCGGGCTCGATGCCCATGTCGACGAGGTGTTCATAGATGCACTGTGCTTCGCTCATCGGCTCGTCGAGACCCTGCCCGCCCGATGCGATGGCGATCGTGTTCGGGTGTGCGGAAAGGTACTCGGAGGCGGCATCGATGCGCTGGGCAAGCGAAAGGCTCGGGTGATCGGCTTTGACTTGCGCGCCGAGCACGATGATGCAGTCGACCGCGCGGTCTGCAGGAATGTCACTGACAAAGCCGCTGAGGATCGCACCACTGCTGATCAGCGCAAAGGCGAGCGCAAGCGCCACCAAAACGGTCAATATCACTTTGAGCCACTTTCTCTGCTTCTTCCACCATCGGCGAAGAGCAGGGAAGCACAGGGCGATAGCGCCGAGCATTAGGGCAAGCAGCAGCCACACAAAGAGCAGTGAGACCCCAAATCCCACAAAGAAGCCCATTGCCAGATAATAGAGGACCGACAGCTCTGCGACGATGGCAGATACGATCTGCACCCATCGATCAAGCTTGGATTCGGGCGCAAGATATAGTTTTTTCATCAATTCTTGTCCTCTCCGTAAACGATCATAGAAGTGCGTCCCCCTTCGACGAGCGGGTAATAGGAGACGGGCTTGTCGCCGACCCACAGCTCACAGTAGGCGGTGATGCCGTCGGTATAGCCTTCCTTGCAGGCACCTGAGCCGATGACGGCACCCGTACTGACCATATCGCCCACGTTGATCGCGACCTTGCCTATGCAGTAATAGACAGAGCGCAGACCGAGCCCGTGGTCGATCACGACCGTGTTGCCGCCGTATTCGGTCGTAGACACGGCAATCACCTTTCCGTTGTTGACGGCGCGGATCTGCGTGCCGTAGTAGGCAACGAATGCGATACCGTTTGAAAGGTAGTCATCCTCGGCGCTGTCGGTATTGTGAACCGTATTACCGAAATTGGCGCGGCGATTCTCGCCTGTGTTCATGACAAAAGTGCCGCTGAACATCGGTGTCTGCTCATAGGGGAGGGAGGAGATGAAGCTGCGGAAGGCTTCGAGCGCACCCTCGGTACGGGCAGAGGGATCAAGCCCGGTGTAGCGGTAATCCTTGACGGTTGTCGCATAGGAGGTGGGCTTCACCTTGACTGTGAGTGTGTGGACGATGCCCATGTAATTGATCTGCAGCTCGTAATCACCCGCACCATCGGGGAGTTCCTGCGAAAAGGGGATGAGCGCGCGCACATATTCGCCGTCTTGGAAAAACTGGGGCTGATAGTGAATCGAGGGGGAGCAGGTGATCGATAATTCGTCGATATTTTCGACGTATTTGCCGCTCAGAACGACGAATTCTCCAAGCTCGATCGTTTCCTCACCCAGCCAGAAGGAGGCGTAGGGATCAAAAATTACCTGAAGGTCGAATCGGTAGGTCGCGTCACCGCCATAACCGGGCGACGGGGTGTATTCCCAGTGTGCGATCAGCTCAAAATGCAGGAGCGTGTCCTTGCGGATCAGCTCTTTGAGGTGGTTGACTTTGATAAAGTCGGTATAACTGCCCGAATAGATGACCTTGTCGCTGTCGTCGGTGATCTTCAGACTGCTCGTGTCGGGGAAGATGTCGAATTGGAGCGCAAAATCGTCGTAGGACGAGGTGAGGGTCTGCGTCGATTCGTTCGTTTCATTTAACGTGTGTTCTACGTTGCTGTAGGTGTAGTAGCGCCAATCGGTGCTGTTGGCGTCGATGATTTGGGTATCCGATGAGCCGCTGGCGGTGAGCTTGGGCGGCTTCGAATAGGCGTACAGCCCGCCCGAATAGTCGCTGTCGAGGAAGGCGATCGTATCGGCGGCATCGATGCGGAAGGCATTGCCGGTGTTGTCCTCGTAGTAGCTGTTGCTCGGTTTGGTGGGCGAGAAGTAATAGCGATATTCGCGCTTGCCCGAGCGGCTGATGTAGACTGCCGTGTAACAGGAAGCGTCCTTCAAATCGGAAGGCAGTTTTTCGACGCTGCGCGCATTGTCATTGAGTTCGATGAAGAAACGGATAAAGGATGCTGCATCCTTCGATTTGGCGTCGAGGGTTATTTTACTGCCGTCGGGGGCGATCAGCTCCATCGAGGTGACCGAGGAGGTCTGGACAGGTGCAGTTCGAGCATTCAAAAAAGAGAGAATGGCGAAGCAGGTGGGCAGCAGGATGACTGCCGCTAAAAAAATTCTGATATATATTTTTTTCATAGCATACCCTTGAGTAGACAGCGTTGTCAAAGCGTTCAAATTAACATACTTTCTACTATTATAGCGTATTCGGGCTGTACTTTCAACAATCAAATTGTAAACATATGAATATTTCACACGGCATATGCATACAGATGAAAAGAGAAGGGGGATGATGAGGCATGAGGCATTCGATCAAGGCAGGGCGGCTTGCCGTCTGCGCACTGATGAGCTGTCTGCTGATCCTCGGCGGTTGTGCCAAACAGCTCCCCTCTGCGACCGATCTGATGGCACTGCTGCTCTCCGAACTTGATCATCCCGAAATGCAGATCTACTTCGACGGTGCATCGGCAGAGGGGGAGGGATGGCTTGCCGAGGAGAAGAAAGTCGAGCTCTACGGCGGTCATTCGCCGTCGACGCTCTCTGAGCGCTATGCGATTGCACTATGCAAGGACGACTGCATTTACGAGATCCATCTCTATTATGCCCTGAGTGCGGTTGCCGCATCCCAGATCGAAGAGCTGCTGCGAGGACGGCTCGACGAGCTGCAGCAAAAGGAGAATTACCTCTTCGATCCCGACAGTGCAGCCGCATCGGGCATCGTCTGGCAGCGAGGAAGATGGGTCTGCCTGCTCGTGACCGAGGATAATGCGGCGGCAAAGGAACTATTGAAGCAGCGAATCTGAAATGAGCGAAAAACCGCCCACATCCATTCGGATGTGGGCGGTGAAGACTGTAGACTAAAGCATTCTCCGTCCGGCATGGTGGGCGAAAACCCATAAAATCATTCTTTTAAAAAGCTTTTTAAGGATTCTTAAGGTGCTTTTTCTCGAAAAAGCACCTTAAGTGGGGTTTGGGGCAAAGCCCCAAGTCCTTTCGTCAACAAACAGCACCGCCCACATCCATTTGGATGTGGGCGGTGCTGTTTTATTCGTGCTTGTCGCTGTCGTCCTTTTTGTCGTTCGAGCCGTTATCGCGGTCGTCCTTGGGACGAGGCGGATCGAAATCGTCAAATCCGGGGAAGATGCCGCCTGTGAGGCGCTGTGCAGTCTGTCGGGCTTCCTCTTCAGCTTTTTTGCGAGCTTCTTCTTCCTTGCGCTTTGCCTCCTCTTGGGCTCTGCGTTCGGCTTCGATGGCATCGAGCCGCTCTTTTTCAGCGTTTTCGGCGATGCTCTTCTGACGCTTGGCGTCCATCATGGCTTCCAGTTCTTCCATGGTGGGATCGCCGTTCATCAGTGCGGCGAACTGGATCTCATCCATCGTCTCGTTCTTCACAAGGAAGTCTGCGATGAAGTGGAGCTTGTCGATGTGCTCACGCAGGAGCTTTTCGGCGAGCGCATAAGCCTCGGAAATGATCGCGTGGATCTCGCTGTCGATGAGAGCGGCGACCTCTTCGGAGTAGTCGCGGTTATCACCGAAATCCTTGCCGAGGAAGACCTCGGTGTGACCCGAACCGAAGGTGATCGGACCGAGCTTGTCGCTCATGCCGTACTGGGTGACCATCTTGCGAGCGATCTGGGTTGCGCGCTGGATATCATTGGAAGCGCCGCCCGATACGTCGTTGAAGATGATGCTCTCGGCAACTCTGCCGCCGAGCAGCATGGTGATTTTTTCCTTCATCTCCTGCTTGTATTCGCTGTATTTATCTTCCTTGGGCAGGTTCAGCGTGTAGCCGAGCGCTCTGCCGCTGGGAATGACCGAGATCTGATGGACAGGGTCCTGCGTCGGGAGCAGATGAGCGAGGATGGCATGACCTGCCTCGTGATAAGCGGTCTTGCGCTTTTCGCTTTCCTTGATCTTCCACGACTTTTTCTGCGTGCCGACCACGATCTTCATAGTGGCATCCTCGATGTCGTTCATGCCGATGAGCACCTTATGACGGCGCGCCGCGAGCAGTGCCGCTTCGTTGAGCAGATTGGCAAGGTCTGCGCCGGTGAAGCCGACGGTAGCCTTTGCGACAGTTGCCAGATCAACGTCCTGCTCAAAGGGTTTGTTGCGCGCATGGACTTTGAGGATCTCCTCACGACCTCTGAGGTCGGGGTAGTTGACGGTGATCTCGCGGTCAAAACGACCGGGACGGAGCAGTGCGGGGTCGAGGATGTCGGGACGGTTGGTCGCCGCCATGACGATGACGCCCTCGTTGCCCGAGAAGCCGTCCATTTCGACCAGCAGCTGGTTGAGCGTCTGTTCACGTTCGTCATGTCCACCGCCAAGTCCGGCACCGCGGTGACGACCGACTGCGTCGATCTCATCGATGAAGATGATGCTGGCGGGATGCTTGCGCGCCGTTTCAAAGAGGTCGCGCACACGGGACGCACCGACGCCGACGTACATTTCGACGAAATCAGAGCCCGAGATCGAGAAGAAGGGAACCCCTGCCTCTCCTGCGACTGCTTTCGCGAGCAGGGTCTTACCGGTACCGGGAGGGCCTACGAGCAGAACACCGTGCGGGATCTTGGCACCGAGCTTGGTATACTTGCCGGGATCCTTGAGGAACTCGACGATCTCCTGAAGCTCTTCCTTTTCTTCCTCTGCGCCTGCCACGTCCGAGAAGAGCACCTTGTTCTTGGCGTCCGCCATGGCGACCTTGGCACGCGACTTGCCGAAGCTGTTGATCTTGCCGCCCTTGCCGCTTGCCTGATTGATGACGTAGATATACAAAAAGATCAGCAGACCGAAGATGACCACGTAGGGGATGAGCGATACCCACCACGGAATGGTGGTCGGTTCGGGCAGGTTGTATTTGATCGGTTCGAGTTCGCTGTCAGGGGCAGCCGCCTGCTTGTTGTAATCGGTTACGTAGACGTAGCAGTCTTCGTAGAACCGATCTCTGTCCTGCAGGACGAACGCGATCTCGTTGTCTTCGGTGGTTTTGATGGTCAGTTTGTTGTTACTGTCCAGTTCAAAGGATTTGACCGCTTCTTTTTCGCTGTCGCCGATATTTTGGAAGTATTCGACGATCTCGCTGTAAGTGGGCTCGTTGCCGCCTAAACCGCTCATGAGCGCGTAGACGAGAATGAGCACTACTACGATCATCCCCAAATAGAACAGTATGTTTTTCAGGTTTCCCTTCATAGATTCCTCCTCAGAGTGCCGATTGAAGCATTTATTAAGTATTTACATGAATTTCGGGTTTTAATACACCGATGGAGCAGACACACGGTATTTTTCGCGGTTACTGTGTGCATGGGTCATCCGTTCGGTCAGCCATGTAGATCAAGTGGAGCTGACGCCCGCTGCCGCAAGCGCTGTCTGCCGACACACCGTCGCGCAGCATTTCAAGGGCAGGGATCCAGAGAATCCCGTCTTCGTCGCAAATGATC
The DNA here is from genome assembly GCA_964426285.1 of uncultured Lachnospiraceae bacterium. Taxonomy (GTDB): domain Bacteria; phylum Bacillota; class Clostridia; order Oscillospirales; family CAG-272; genus CAKSQF01. Next base: position 9,246 of record CAYRQA010000049.1, read on the forward strand.
GGCTGCAATGTCCGCTTTTCCACGGGAATATGCCGATCGCAGAAGCATTTCTTGACATTCCGATGCATCGAATCGCAGAGAATCCGATCACCGGGCAGGCGTGAACGCACAGAAACAACCCTCCCTATTTTACCAAAATCGAGCGCGGCGTTTATAAATAATTTGTAAATATTTTGTTTTTCTTTTATATATTTTTCTATACTGTCATTGATTTTGGTATAAGAAAAAAGGATAGACCCGTCGGGCAGACGGTTTTCGCCAAGTCTCAGCTCGAACGGTTCGATCGTGCTGGGTGAACGGTCGTCAGCTGCTTCGTCCGATGCGGCGAGCAGACAAAAACGATCCTGCTCGATGCGGCAGAGCAGACCGCCGGGCAGGGAGAGGGACGCCCCCGATCTGCCCTTGGCGATCAGTGCTTCCATTGCCTCATAATGAGCGTGGCTCAGACCCGAAATGCCGCCTGCTTCGCAGAGCTGACCGATCGCGTGTGCACGGAGAACCGACGGGAGGGCTTGCAGCCGCGCAAGACTGACAAAGATCGGCAAACGGGCAGGGAGAGCACCGTCTGCTCTCTCGATCGGCATATCGGCGTCCTCATTAACCCTGCCGAACAGTTGCCGCAGGGCTTCCTTGTCGAGAAAATCACGCTCCTCGCGGCGAAGCTCGGCAAAGCGGGCAAAAGCCTCCTCAGCCATCGGATTGATCAACTTGATCGCGGGGAGAATGGTGTGACGGATATAATTTCGCGTATAGCGGTCGTCGGCATTTGAGCTGTCTTCGACGTGAGAGAGGGCATTTTCGGCAGTGTATGCGCCGATCTCCTCGCGGGTGACCTCGAGCATCGGACGGATGAGCCTTCCGCGCATTGCCGTCATTCCGCCTGCCGTCGCAGAACCGCGAATGAGCTGCATCAGCACCGTTTCGAGCTGATCGGTGGCGGTGTGAGCGGTCGCGATGCGGTCTGCGCCGATGGCATCGGCGTATGCTTCGAGTGCCGCATAGCGGTGGAGCCGTGCACATTCCTCGATCCCCCTGTGCTCGGCTGCGGCAAGTGCGGGAATGTCGATCAAGATACTGTGAAAATCGATCCCGAGCTGAGCGCAGAGTGCGCGGCAGAAAGCTTCGTCGCGTTCGGCTTCCTCTCCGCGGATCATATGGTTTATATGCATCGCAGAGAGGGTATAGCCAAAGCTCGGCTGAAGCGTCTTCATCATGTGAAGTAGCGAAACCGAATCTGCGCCCCCCGAGAGGGCAATCAAGAGCCTTCGGCAGGGCAGCAGACCCTTCCGAAGGCAAAAGCTTTTCACCTTGCGGTGTATATTCTCGGATACCGCCCCACAGGGCACTGCGGGGGGCAGGGAAATACTCATTATACTTCCTCCGAACGGTTTTCTTCGAGTGTGGTGAACTTGGTATACTGACCGAACCAGCCGACGTCGACCTTGCCCGTAGAGCCGTGACGGTTCTTTGCCACGATGACCTCGGCGGTGTTCTGTTTTTCGGGGTCGGAATTATAGTATTCGTCGCGATAGAGAAAGAGAACGATGTCTGCATCCTGTTCGATCGCACCCGAATCTCGCAGGTCGGACAGCATGGGGCGCTTGTCGGTTCTCGATTCGGGACCGCGCGAGAGCTGAGCACAGCAGATGACAGGCACGTTGAGCTCTTTTGCGAGGATCTTGAGGTTACGCGAGATCTCGGCGACCTCTTGTACACGGTTGTCGGTGTTCTTGTCCGACTGCATGAGCTGTAAGTAGTCGATGACGACCAGTCCCAAATTCTTCACACGGCGAAGCTTCGCTTTCATGCCCGTGACGGTGATGCCCGTGGTGTCATCGATGAGGATATCGCATTCGGAGAGGAAGGAAGAGGCGTGCGCCAGCTTGTTCCAGTCGTCAGCAGAGAGCGTACCGCTGCGCAGTGTGCCGCTCTCGATGAGCGCCTCACTTGAGAGCATACGCGATACGAGCTGTGTGGAGGACATTTCGAGCGAGAAAATACAGACCGCTTTGTTCGTTTTCCGCGCGATATTGGTGGCGATATTGAGACAGAAGGAGGTCTTACCCATACCGGGGCGGGCGCCGACCAGTACGAGGTCGCTCTTGCCAAGCCCGACGAGCAGGTTGTCGATACCCGAGAAGCCGGTGGGAACGCCCATCGCTTCTTCGCGGTTTTCGGAAACTTCCTTGATCTGGCGGTAGGTTTCGATGATGACGTCGCGGATATGCGCAAAATCGCGCTGTTCCTTGGTCTGTGCGATGGCGAAGATCTTACTTTCGGCGCTGTCGATGATCGCTTCCGCTTCATCCTGTTCGCCGTAGGCGTCCTCGGTGATCTCTGCACAAACGTCGATCAGCTTTCGCAGAAGCGCCTTATTGCGGACGATCTGGGCATAATCTTTGATATTGGCGGCAGAGGGGACGATCTCGGCAATGGTGCGCACATAGCTTTTCGACTGTTCGAGATCGTAGACCCCCTCCTGCACCAGCGCATCCATCAGAAGGACGGGATCGATATCCTTCGACTGCAAAAATAGCTTTTGCATAGCCGAGAAGATCTCCCGATGCTCCTCGAGATAAAAATCATCGCCTGAAAGCAGGGTCGCTACTTCGCTGATCTTTTCGGGGTCGATGAGGATCGAACCGAGCACCGACTGCTCCGCTTCCAGCGAAAAGGGGAGCTTTCTCTGACTTTTTTCAATCGCCATGGGTGATTAATCCTTGATTTGTACCTTTAATTTACCGACGACTTCGGGGTAGAGCTTCACGTCGAGCTCGAAGATGCCGTAGCTCTTGATCGGTTTGTCGAGGACGATCTTGCGCTTGTCAACGACGATGCCGTAGAGCGATTCGAGCTTTTCGGCGATTTCCTTGGAGGTGACCGAACCGTAGGTCTTGCCGTCCGCACCTGCTTCGAGCTGATAAACGATGGTGATATCCTTCATCTTTTCTGCGAGCGCCTTGGCTTCTGCTCTTTCGGTATCGATCTTGAATTGTTTCGCCGAGGCTTTGTTCTTCAGATCGT
>CAYRQA010000050.1:0-12211 GCA_964426285.1 uncultured Lachnospiraceae bacterium
GTAAAAATATAGAGGGTGTTTGCGTACCCCTCTATAACAGAGGGCACGAGAAGCCTCGAAATTTTCCAATCTTTCAAAAATATTTTGAAAGATTTTGATTTTTACGATTACCATCGGAATTGAAGCGAAAGAAACGATTTCGCCCTTATTATATAAGAAAAACATGAATAAGTCTATTATTTTTACAGAGGGCAGAAAAATAACGGGTACTCGCTTTCATCGAATACCCGTTATTTCGTTTACCACCCCTGTCTGACAGATGCTCATTTCAAAATTTCAGTCTAAAACTGTTTTATGAACACCTGTCTAATCCCCGAGGGTTATTTTTGTCGCGATTCAATTATGAGTAAAAGCTTTGTTTGTCGATGGTAAAGATCAGCGTTCGCTTACCGTTCATCCACGGCTCGGATGCGTATTTCGACAATCTGAAGTACAAAATGCGCAGGTCGCTTCGCTCACCCCCAAGTACACGCCGAGCGGCTTCATAGCTGTCTTTGTTCGGTGTGACTCTGTTGACCTTTCCCGATCCCGCAGGGGTGAATTGCCCCTTCTGGAAGATGACGTCGTGAATATTGTTGGGGAATAATGGGCTTTGTACACGATTCAATACGACTGTGCCGACTGCAAGCATACCGTCGATTTCTTCTCCGCCCGCTTCACAGTAAATGATTCTGGCAAGCAGCTGGTATTCTTCCTCGGTATATTCCATCGGTGCGACGGTTGCGGGAACTGCATCAAGCTCGACGCTTGGTATTTTTGTTGTGGTAGGCGCTTGAGTAACAGGCTTTTGCGTAGTAGCCGGCTTCTGTGTGGTAGGGGGCTGGGTAGTCGGCGTTTGGCTTGTGGGCGTCACGGTGGTCGTAGCCGCTGTAGTTGTCTCTGTGACGGGCGGCTTGTCTGCTTCCGCTTTGAGCTGCGGTCGTGCCTGCTGAACGTCGAGCCCTACGATCAGTTGAAGTGCATCGCCCGTATCGCCGATCGGCAGGGAGAGATTCAACTTCAGTGAGCGGTCGGTTTCGTCGCCTGCACTGCTGTCTATGTAATCCGAACCGTCGGTCGAGCCTGAAGTGCTGTCTGTAATGTTTTCACTGCCGTCTTGATCTGTCGTGACCTTTTTGAGTTCAAATGCCCAGTCGAGGCGATAGATCCCTATGGGATTGCCGAACAAACTGATTCGTGTAAGCGAGTTGTTGGCGGTATCCTCGGAAGGAATATCGGGTGTTTCGGGCGAGGCAGTATAACTATCCGTCGGTTGTTGGGCGGTAGTTGTCTTACTGTCCTCTTTGGCGTTATCGGAGGCACCGAATACAGCAATTGATGTGGCAGCGGTCAGCAGACAGAGCAGGCTACAAATGATCAGTATTTTTTTCATAAATACCGTACCTTTCTCTGTGATTGGTTCTTGAACGATCGCATTTAGCGCAATCATTAGTATTATAACACAGATTATCACCGATTGCAACCGAATTTGCTCGAAAATTCTGCCAAAATTCATAGAATCAATCGCCTGTTTATTGACAAATCTCCCTATTTATGACAAAAATAGAATCCCACCGATCAAATCGGTGGGATTTGTCTGTTTATTTCTGCGGTTTGAAGCTGTCTTTGAGCGTGACGACACGGTTGAAGGTGTTCGGGTACTTACTGTCCTTGCAGAAGTAGCCCATGCGCACGAACTGGAACTTGTCGCCGTCCTTGGCGTCGGCGATCGAAAGCTCAGCCTTGCAGCCGCTCAGCTTCTTGAGCGAATCAGGGTTCAAGAAGTCGTTGTAGGTCGCACCCTCTGGCATATCGTTGAGGTTCGGGATGGTGAAGAGCTTGTCGTAGAGGTTGATATCGAGGTCAACGCAGTTCGAAGCCGATACCCAGTGGATCGTGCCCTTGACCTTGCGGTCGGTGGGATTGCCGTTGCCGACCTCGAGATCGGCGGTGCAGTGGATCTCGACGATTTTGCCGTTCTCATCCTTGATCACGCTGTTGCACTTTACGATATAGGCACCCATCAGACGGACCTCTCCGTCGGGCTTCATGCGGAAGAATTTAGGAGGCGGCACCTCGGCGAAGTCGGAGGCTTCGATATAGAGCTCCCTGGTAAAGGGGACGTCACGCGTGCCTGCTTCGGGATCGGTGGGGTTGTTCGAGACGGGGAAGTATTCTACCTTGCCCTCGGGATAGTTGTCGATGACTACCTTGATCGGCTCGGTCACACAGATGCGGCGAGGGGCTTTGGTGTTAAGCTCCTCACGGATGCAGTGCTCGAGCAGCTCGATGTCGATCAGACTGTCGGTCTTGGCGATGCCCGCACGCTTGACGAAGTCGAAGATCGCATCGGGCGTGTAGCCTCGTCTGCGCAGACCGCAGAGCGTGGGCATACGGGGGTCGTCCCAGCCGTCGACCAATGCGGTTTCGACGAGCTGACGCAGATAGCGCTTGCTCATGACCGTGTAGGTGACGTTGAGGCGGGCAAATTCGCGTTGTTTGGGCTTTTTCTCGAAGCCGCAGTTCTCTACCACCCAATCGTAAAGCGGTCTGTGGTTCTCGAATTCGAGCGAACAGAGCGAGTACGTGATGCCTTCGAGCGCGTCCTGAATGGGATGTGCGAAGTCGTACATCGGGTAGATGCACCATTTGTCGCCCTGACGGTGATGGTGCGCCCGCACGATGCGGTAAATGGCAGGGTCGCGCATATTGATGTTGGGCGATGCCATGTCGATCTTTGCACGGAGAGTCTTCGAGCCGTCGGCAAACTCGCCGTTCTTCATGCGCTCGAAGAGATCGAGGTTTTCCTCGACCGAACGGTTACGCCACGGCGATTCCTTGCCGGGCTCGGTCAGCGTGCCGCGGTATTCGCTCATCTGATCCTTGGTGAGGTCGCAGACGTAGGCTTTTCCGTCCTTGATGAGCTTCACGGCAAGCCCATAGGTCTTTTCGAAGTAGTCCGAGCCGTAGTAGACACCGCCGGTGGGGATGGCACCCAGCCAGGTCAGATCCTCCATGATCGAATCGACGTATTCGGTGTCCTCTTTGGTGGGGTTGGTATCGTCGTAGCGGAGGTTAAACAGACCGCCGTACTTTTTCGCAGTGCTGTAATTGATGTAGATCGCCTTGGCAGAGCCGATGTGCAGATAGCCGTTCGGTTCGGGCGGAAAACGGGTGTGTACGGTGTCATTCACGCCTGCGGCGAGGTCTTCATCGATGATCTCGTGTATAAAATTGCTTGCAATGATTTCGTCCATGGGGTTCTCCTTTAGTTGATACGATTAAAGTGCCTCGATCTGCTTATTCAGACGGGCGATGACGCGGTCCTTGCCGATGATCTGCATGATCTCGTAAAGATCAGGCGAGTTGGTTCTGCCTGTGACTGCGACGCGCAGATAGCAGGAAATATCGGCGACCGTACCCTTGAATGCGGTGGGATCTGCCTTGTACGCCTTCATGTCGGAAGTATAGCCAAGCTCGGTCGCGATCTGCTTGACACCCTCGAACCATGCGGAGTTGTCGACAGAATCGTCGTAGCGGTCTCTGAAGAGGGTGAGCGCCGCTTTGATATCGGCTTTGTTCGCACCTTCGGGATAGCCGTCGGTCATTTCAAAATATTGATCGTAGAAGAAGGAAATAAAGGGCTTGACATCGCTCCATACGGTGATATCCTTGCGGGGCTTCTTGCCGCCTCTGCCGATCGAGAAGATGCGCAGTGCGTAGTCGGGATCGTCTTTGAGCGCAGCGGCAAAGTCGGGATCATAGGATTCTGCCCAGTCTACGGTGTAATCATACACCTGTTTTGCGTTCATGAGGGCGACGGTGTTCTTGCTCACGTCGTTGAGCTTATCAAAGTCAAAGAGTGCGCCCGAGGTTGACATTTTCTTAATGCTGAAAGGGAAGTCGGCATAGGGAAGCGTCGCATTCATTCTCCGCCAGTCCTCGTAATTCGAGTTGAGGAGGGTCATGACATACTCAATGACGCTTTCGGGGGCGTAGCCCATTTTGCGGTAATCGGAGAGCGCCGCACCGTGATCACGCTTCGAGAGCTTCTTTTTGGAATTGCCCTCCATCTTCATGAGCTGTGCGATGTGCATATACTTAGGCATCCTGAAGCCGAGATAGCGGAAGAGCATGATATGCTTTGCCAGTGAAGGAAGCCATTCCTCGCCGCGGATGACGTGGGTCGTGCCCATGAGATGATCGTCCACTGCGTGGGCGAAATGGTAGGTCGGGATGCCGTCGCTCTTGAGCAGGACGAAATCCTCGTCGTTTTCGGGTACTTCGAGCTTGCCCTTGATGAGATCGGTGAAGGGGGTCTTCTTTTCGGGATCACCGTCTGCCTTAATGCGGAGCAGGAAGGGATGTCCTGCGGCGAGCTGTTCCTTGACCTCTTCAACCGTAATCTCGCGGAGCTTCTTCATCTCCTCTTTCTGCTGTTCGCCGTCGTCGGAATGCCAGTCACGGTTCTTGATCTCGGCTTTTTTGTCGGTCGCGGCGAGTGCGGCAAGCTCTTCCTCTGTGGTGAAGCAGGGGTAAGCTTTGCCCTCGGCTACGAGCGCCTTGGCGTAGGTATGATAGAAGTTTGCGCGCTTCGACTGTCGATAAGGTGCATAGTCGCCCTTGTCGCCACCGAGGACCGCGCCCTCGTCAAAGTAGATGTGATAGTATGCAAGCGTGTCAATCAGGTCTTTTTCGGCGCCTTCGACCTCACGTTTGGAATCGGTGTCCTCGATGCGCAGGTAAAATACGCCGTTCGATTGGTGTGCCAGCCGCTCATTGACCAGTGCGGGAAAGAGCGTGCCGAAGTGCATAAAGCCTGTCGGGCTGGGTGCCAGACGGGTCACCTTTGCACCCTCGGGAAGGCTGCGGGTAGGGATAGTCGCTTCGAGCTCTGCGGGGGTCAGTGTGACCTCGGGAAAGAGAAGCTCGCTCATGAGCTTAGTGTCTGTCATATAACTTGTCCTTTCGATAAATCAATAAATCCGATTATACTTTGAAAATCATCTCTAAATAAATAATTCTGCAATATAAACAGCAAAGATGAATAAAGCTGCGCACAAACACAAGATCGCAATCGCACGACGCTTTTTCCATTCTTGAATTGCTTGCATAAGCGCTTGTATCCCTGACAAGGGAACGTATAAATAACCAGCATCCTGCCATATGCCGGTAAATCCAAGAATTGCAAAAACGATCACTCCGATTGATACGGTCAACTGAATAATCAGAAATACAATTCCCGTGCTTGTTGGCGCTTGTGAAGTTGATTTCATGCGGTCACCTCAGATAGGGATTTAATTTTTTTTCAGTGCCGATATCGGTAGCATCCCCATGTCCCGGACAGACAACGATGTCGTCGCTCAGTTTCGAGAGTTCACGTAGCGATGCCTGCATCTCGGCAGCAGAGCCGCCGTAGAGATCGGTGCGCCCGATCGAGCCTTCGAAGAGCACGTCGCCGGTAAACAATGTGGGGTTAGAGTCCGGTTTGTTAAATAAATAACATGCGCACCCCTTTGTATGTCCGGGCGAATGAATGACCCTGATCGGGTTGGAAAAACCTTCAAAATTCAGCTGATCACCGTCGCGGATCGGAATGATTTGACCGCAAGGGCGGCGAAAAGGCGTATGCGGATAAAACAGGTGCAGTCCGTTCTTGATGGGATCATAGAGCATCTCTTCGTCATTTGCATGAATATACACAGGAATATCATAGTGCTCGAGCAGATCGCAGAGTGCGCAGATGTGATCAAAATGACCGTGGGTAAGCAGGATCGCAACAGGATGCAGGTCTTGGAGTTCAGTCTCCATGCGCTTGAAGTCTGTCGGATCAATGATCAGCGTATGATTATTTTCGCCGATAATCAGATATGTGTTCGCGGCGAACAAGCCGCCGGTCTTGCAAATATAGTGCATAGATCCTCCAAATTCCAATGAAGCGAGATCGCGAATAAGCGCAGATCATAATTTAATCTATTATAGCACAGTTGAAGCGTTTTGTCTACTGTTTTTTTAAATTTATCCTGCGAATTCAGGCAGATAATCGGGATTGAGCGAGGATACCGTCGCACCCAAATAGGTTGCCGTTCGGTATGGCAGACACGGATTAAGGCGCGTGCGCTTCCCGCAATTATACAAAATTTTGATTTTACAGAATCGCAACCATTTCTATATATGTGAAGAGTTGAAGCTCTATTCCCTATGAATTGCACCCCACAGCTTCAAATTCGAGCTGTGGGGTGTTCGCCAATTAACAAGCGCAAGGTGTTTCATTGTAAAAACGATCTTGCGGCGTTGGGTTTAGGGGCGCTGCGTTGGTGCGGAGATGCTCAACTGCAACTGCAAGTTCCGTTATTCATGGGCAGTCCCGTAGAAAATTCATTGATCGGAAAGCTCATCTTGGCAAATAGCGAGCAAGGATCTTCGTCCTCCGCCTTTCGGCAAACCTTTTCGGGCACTGCGTATTCGGTTGCCGAGATCATCAGTTGTGCGGGACGCTCTACTCGGATGACCGAGAAGAAGCCGAGCGTCACATAGAGATTTCGACTTGCAGCGTTACCGTCACAAAGGACGCCGCTCATATTGTGCGTCACACAGGAGGGCACTTCATCCGCCGAACAGCAACAGCATACGGTGGGCGTACTTCCCTTTTCCTTCACCTTCACTGAGAGTGCGATCGGATCAACGACTTCGATGATGACAGAGGGCTTGCTCGACAGGATCGTCTCACCGCCGCCTCCCCATGTGCAGAATTCACCCGCAAGCTCTGAACTTCTGAATATGTTGACATTCCCTTCGCCACCGTAAAGGACGACCTTCTTTTCGGTGACTGCAATTCCTTCGATTTCCTGACTTTTTCCGATGCAGACGCAGGCTTCGCAGGTGATCTTCGTAAAGAAACGGATGCTGATCTGATAAAATCCGCGGTTGAACTTTACGGGATCGACTACAATATCGGTCCACACGACCTTCGTTCCGGTCACCCGAACACTGCCGCTCTTTTCGAGCACTTCCTGAGAGTAGTCGGTGAGCAGTACACGGGTATCCTCAAAGCAGTCCTTGTCTTTGCAACTGTCGAGGATTCGGAAGGTATCAATACAAACGTTCTCCCGACGAGACATCGTCCCATCACGAACATTCATTCTGTTTTCCGGCATAGGATTCTTCCTCCTGCATATTTGAGTTCCGACATCCGACGGATGCCTATCACCATTCTATGCCGTCGTCAATTAACCTGTTCGGAAAATATAACACCTCGAATGAATAGAACATTCGAGGTGTTAAGAATTAATCAAGCCCTTTGAATTCCTTGCCTTGGCTGATGGCAGCTTCGGTCTGCGCCATGACGAGCTTGTAGTAGATCCCCTTCTTTTCAAGGAGCTCGCTATGCGTGCCGAATTCGGCAACTCTGCCGTGGTCGAGCACGAGCAGCTTGTCGGCATTGCGCAGTGTGGAGAGACGGTGCGCGATCGACAGCGTCGTTCGGTTAGCGGTCAGACGGTCGAGCGCATCCTGGATGAGCTTCTCTGTTTCGGTGTCGAGCGCCGCGGTTGCCTCGTCAAGAATGAGGATCGAGGGATCGTGGATGAGTGCACGCGCGATCGCTACTCTCTGACGTTCGCCGCCCGAGAGCGAGTACCCCTTTTCGCCGACGATCGTATTGTAGCCTTCGGGCAGATTCACGATGAAATCATGCGCATTGGCGAGTTTTGCCGCGCGGATGACCTCTTCATTGGTCGCATTGGGCTTCGAATAGCGGATATTTTCGCGCACTGTGCCCGAGAAGAGATGGGTTTCCTGCAATACGACGCCGATCTGGGAGCGCAGGAGCTGCTGCGGGATATCCTTGATATCGACGCCGTCCATGAGGATCTGCCCTTCATTGACGTCGTAGAGGCGCATGATCAGGTTGATCAGTGTCGTTTTGCCGCAACCCGAGTGACCGACGATACCGAGCATCTGACCGGGCTCTATCTTGACCGAAACGTGTTCGAGCACGGGATTGAAGCTCTCATAGCCGAAGGTGATGTCTTTTACCTTGATATCACCGCTCAGCTTGATATCCTGAGATTTTTCATTGTCGATGACGTCGGGTTCTTCCTCGAGGATTTCCAATACCTTACTCAGTGAAGTGAAAAACTCGGTGATATTTCTCGGGATCTGGTTGATCTGCATCAGCGGCTCATAGAGAATGTTGGCATAGCTGTTGAACTGGTTGAGTTCACCTACGCTCATGCTGCCGCCAAAGAGCATCAGATTTCCGTACATCAGGATGAGATAGCTGCCGAAACGGAGCAGAAAACCGATGATTGGGAAGAAGGTGTCGAAGGTTTTGCCGTTCGATTCCTCCTGATCGGAGAGGCTGGTGGTTGCCTGATCGAACTTCTGAATGGCATCCTTTTCGTTGCCGTAGGTTTTTACGACGCGAATGCCGTTGAGGACATCCTGCAAAAAGGTGTTGGAACGGCGGCGCAGGATCCATGCTCTTCTCCAGCGGCGCTTCATATGCTCCCAGAAGCGGACGATCGCAAATACGGCAAAGGGGAGCGGGATAAAGACGAAGAGGCACATCAGCGGATTCATACAGATCAGCAGAATGAGCGCAAAGATGAAGGAGAATACCTGCGAGAAATAGTTCGGAAGCAGGTTTGTGACAAAGTTTTGCATGACCGCAACGTCGTTGTTGATACGCCCCATGAGGTCGCCGGTCGATTTTTTGCCGAGTGATGACATGGAGAGCGTCTGGAGCTTGGCAAAGAGCTGCTCACGAAGACGCAGGGTGAATTTGTTACCCGAAATAGCCGAAATGCGTCCCTGGACAACACCCAGCCCACGCTGCATGATATCGAGCGTGACGATCGCGATGATGACCGCGACAAACGCGGGAATCGTATCTGCAACGCCGTCTGTAGGCACGATAAAGTCATTGATCGCTTTAGCCTGCACGATCGGGATCACGAAACGAAGCACCATCGAAATGGCAGCCGAGATCAGCGGGAACATGAGGATAAACCGCATTCCCTTGGTAATATCCCACAGTTTTTTGTAAATTTCGCTCTTTTTGCGGCAGAACGGACAGAATCTCGTTCCTTTCAGATAGCGTCTGCCGCAGGTCAGGCAGACATCCTCGGGTTCGTCTACGGCAAGCTCGGGGTGCAGTTCCTCATGCAGGAGCAGTTCGCAGGCGCGAACCATGACCGAATAGCGCTTGAGGTGTTTGCCCGAGTTGAAGCGGCAGAGACAGATCGTCGTGCCGTTTTGCTTCGCAAAGAAGCCTGCATTGCCGTAAAGCTGTTCGGCGGCAAAGCCCGACAATTCGGATATCTTCCACGTCGCACAGATCTCGTTTCCCTTCAGACGCAGGATGTGTTTTTTGGTGAACACCATGTACCCGTCGGGCAGATAGCCGTCATCGTCCACATCATAGGGGATGATATAGAGCGGAAGCGGATCGCCTGAAAACTCTCGCACTTTTTCGATCGTTTCGGGCGGCAGATCATAGTATAATTTCATAACAGAATCTCCGTTTCAACGAATCAGAGGTAGATCTCGATTTTGCGATAGCTTGCTTTATCGAGCTTCTTGGGATCGGGCAGCGTATAACGGTTGCCGTCGGTGTCGGTGATGAGCACTCTGCCGTCCTCAAGCGTGCGGATATTGTTGGAGGGATTGTTGAGCACGAAGCCGGCGTGCCCTGCGGTGGTATCAGCCTCGCAGTAGGTGTAGCCGTATTTTTCCTTCATGCTGTGAATCTTCGTGATAACGGGTGTAAAATAGCGGCGCGCAAGCTCCTCGTTGAGCAGGGCGACCGTCTCGCTGTCAAAGAGGTTCAGATTGACGATGAGACCGATCTCCTCTCCTCTGCCCTTTTGACGGGTGTCGGGCTCTCTGACCGAGATATACTCGTTGGGATTGGTGATCGGGAAGGAACGGATGACGACGACCCGTTCAAAGGTCTCTGTCTTCCCGTTCGCAGTCAGTGTGAGCGAGATCAGTCCGCCTTCGGAGCGGAAGAATTTGGCATTATCGGGGGTCAGATCGACCGAAATACGCTTTTCAAACAGGTTTTCGGCATTCATTTCGTTGGTTTCCAGCATAAATGACACTTCCTTTCGGTATTCGGTTCAGGCGCCGGTTTTGACCTTATTCAGCTGGTCGTTCTGGAGTGTAAAGAGCTTATAATATACGCCCTTCTGTTCGAGCAGTTCATCCTGTGGACCCATTTCGACGAGCTCACCGTTTTCGATCGCCATGATGTAATCACAGTTTTTGAGGGTCGAGAGACGGTGTGCGATGGTGATGGTGGTGCGTCCGACGATCAGCTTGTCAATGGCTTCGCTGATGAGGCGCTCGGTCTGGGTATCCATTGCAGCAGTCGCTTCATCGAGGATGAGCAGTGAGGGCTCGAGCAGTAGTGCGCGCGCGATCGAGATGCGCTGGCGTTCACCGCCCGACAGCGATCTGCTGCCGCCGCCGACCAGCGTCTGATAGCCTTCGGGCAGAGACATGATGAAGTCGTGTGCATTCGCGGCTCTTGCGGCGGCGATGACTTCCTCCATCGTTGCTTCGGGACGGGCATAGCGGATATTGTCGGCAATACTGCCCGCGAAGAGGAAGATCTCCTGCGATACGATGGCAATATTGCGGCGCAGAGAGGCGATCTCGATGTCCTTGATATTGACACCGTCTATGTAGATTGCACCGCTGATGACGTCGTACATACGCATGACGAGGCTTGCAAGGGTCGATTTACCGCTGCCCGTGTGTCCTACGACACCGACGTGGTCGCCCGCATTGATGGTGAAGGAAATATCCTTCAAGATCGAACGGCTGGGGCTGTAATGGAAGTTGACGTGCTCAAACTTGATCTCGCCCTTGATCTTTTCGATCGGGATGCAGTCCTTTGCATTGGTGATCTCGGACACGGTATCGAGCGTTTCGAACATACGAACGGCTGAGTTTGCCGTTTCGGTGAACTGGTTGGTAAAGTTAGAGAAGAAATTGAGCGGACCGAAGATCATGCCGATATAGCCGAGATAGGTGGTCAGCTCACCGTAGGTCATGTGTTTGTTCATTACCTCTATACCGCCAAAGCCCCAGATCGCCTGGCTCGACATACCGATGAGCAGTCCGACTACGGGGAAAATGGTCAGCGCAACGAGGTTGGTCTCGAGATTGACCTCGGTCAGACGTCTGGCGAATTTAGAGAAGCGCGAGGTCTCCTCGTTCTCTTTGGCGAACGCTTTTACGACGCGAACGCCGTTGAGCGAGTCGGACATCATCGAGTTGAGCCCCGACGAGCGTCTCCACTGCTTGGAGTGCATACGCCACAGCTTGGGCAGCATCCGCTTGAAGATGAGCACGATGATCGGCACGGGAATGAAGACGATGAGCGTCAGCTTCCAGTTGATCGAGAAGAGGAAGATCGACAGACCGATGAAGTTGAGCGAATGGATGATGAGATGCGGGACACCGTCTACGAAGAAGTTTTTGATGCGCACGGCGTCGTGATCGACGCGGCTGATCAGACGACCGGTGTTATTCTGGTTAAAATAGGAAAGCGAGAGGCTTTGCAGAGCGGTAAAGAGATCGATCTTCATGTTTCTGACCACTCTCGAGGACATTCGGGCAACTGCGCGGCTCTGAATGATCTGAATGACGAGTGAGATGACCGCAAGTACCACGATCAGCGCGACCACAAGGAAGACGTATTTCAGCTCGTGCAGATTACCGGTGATCTGCTTCCCTGCCGCGTCAAAGCTCGGCTTGCTGATGACCTGGTCGTAGAGCAGCTGACCGCTGATGATCGGCGAGAGCAGCGAGATGATCGAGGTCAGCACCAGACAAACAAGGACGGTACCAAACTGCAACTTGAAGTCCTTGAAATAGCCGAGCATACGGAAGACGACGTTCTTGCGCTTGTTGCAATGGTTGCAGATGCGCTTTTGCTGATCCTCGTACACGTAACCGCATTTGGGGCATTTGGCGTGAAATTGCTCAAAAATAGGGTCATCGTTAGAAATGGTGTCTCCGCGGCTCAGGCGTTCCCAGATTTGCAGGAATGCAAAGAGCTTGCGCTTGCAGGCATTCGTACAGCTGCCGACGACGACCGTGGGCGCCTCGTTTACAGCCTCGGGAGCAGTATCCTCGGTTACCTTGTGTGCGAGCAGGCGGCAGGACGTGGCGTAGTTATCGACGTAAGCAGCCTTCAGGCTGTCGAGTGCAAATTGCT
>CAYRQA010000051.1:0-12149 GCA_964426285.1 uncultured Lachnospiraceae bacterium
GCAAGGTCATAATCCTTTGCATCAAGTATCTTCCAATAGTTGTTGTAACCGGCATCTTCCAAGGACTGCAAGACTGTCTGAAATTCCTTTTCAAACTTCTTTCCTGCAAGGTTCTTAACATTCTCTGCAATAGCAATTTGGGGTTTTCAGTGAAGATGAAATTAAAGCGGTTGGAATATTAGCGGTCAAGAATGGGTTGATACTGTTTTGTTCCTCTTATATACCGGATTCAGAATCAGTGAAATGCTAACCCTTGAATCAGACAATGTTGACCTTGAACAGATGACTATGAAAGGCGGTATCAAGACCAAAGCCGGAAAAGACCGTCTTGTTCCTATTCATCCAAAGATTGAATCCTTTGTCCGTAAACATAAAGCGGAAGGACACAAATATTTGTTCACCTACAACGGAAAGAAGATGTCAGCTTCGCAATACTATATTTTTTGGAATGTCATTATGGAACAATTATCAATATCACATACACCGCACGAATGCAGACACACATTCGGGTCAAGATTGGATTCAGCAGGTGCAAACAAGGTGTGTATTGATTTGATGATGGGGCATAAATCAAAGGATGTCGGTGAAAGGGTTTACACCCACAAAACCATTGAAGAATTGAAAGACACAATAATTATTTTGAATTGAACAAGTATCAGGTTAGTAACAAGAAAACCCCTAAACCCTTGATTTATAAGGGCTTAGGGGTGATTTTGAAATATTATACCATATTTCATTACAAATGTCGAGTTAAACTGAGTTTGTCAACAGCTCCGATTTGCACGCACCCTCGTAGGGACGGCGCCCACGACGGTCCGCAGCGAAGGATGTCCGCGAACCCCACGGGTCGGGCGATTCGTGAATCGCCCCTACAGGGGAGGATGATTCCCACCAAACCCTTGTAGGACCGGCGTCCTCGACGGTCCGTGACGAGGGTTTCCCACAAACCTCATTGTCACGGTAAACCGCACGGACGGGCGGATATGGAATCCGCCCCTACGAAGAAGCTATAAACAGTGTTCACTCAACTCAGTTCTCCTCCTTCAAATGCGGCAGGAAGGCGGAAAACGCCGTCGGGAGGGCGTAGTCCTTTTTCAGCGCTTCTTCGCTCACCAGCCGCCAGCCTTCAGGCAGCTCCGACAGGTCGGAGAGGATGAGCTTGTAGCCGATCATATGCCACTCGAGGTGGGTGAAGATATGCTTTGCTTCGGGCAGCGGCAGTATGCGCACCGCATCGAGCCCCCGATCGCGCACATAGCGGAGCACCGCACGCTCGTCGAACTTCCCTTTCAGCGAGGGCAGCTGCCAGAGCCCCGCAAGCAGTCCGCGGTCGGGACGCTTTTCGATGACCACCCGCCCGTCTGAAGCAAGAATGAGCACCGTTCGCTCCTCGATCTTCCTCGGCTTGGGCGGCTTGGGCGAAGGCAACTCGGCTACCCTGCCTGACCGATGAGCGACACAGCCCTCTCTCAGCGGACAGTCGCCGCATTTTGCATGGATGCCCGGCTGACAAATAAGCGCACCGAGTTCGATCAGCCCTTGATTATAGTCGCCGGGTGCATTCTTCGACACCCACGGTGAAAGCATTTTTTCAAACGCCTTTTTCACGCTCGGATCGAAGATGTTGCGCTCGTCTCCCGCAAGCCGCGCGAGCACGCGCATCACATTCCCGTCCACGGCAGGTGCGGGTACACCAAAGGCGATCGATGCGACCGCGCCCGCAGTGTAACTGCCGATGCCGCAAAGCTTCTTCAGCTCGGCAGGCTCGCTCGGGAACGACCCGTTATAGTCGTCCACTACCGTTTTCGCCGCTTTTTGCATATTACGCACGCGTGAATAGTAGCCCAATCCCTCCCACAGCTTCAGAAGGATGCCTTCCTCAGCCTCGGCAAGTGCCTGCACGGTCGGCAGTGCTTCGAGAAAACGGTGATAGTACGGGATGACCGTCTCCACCCTCGTCTGCTGGAGCATGATCTCCGACACCCAGATCGCATATGGGTCATGCGTATGCCGCCAGGGGAGGTCGCGTGCGTTTTTCGCATACCATTCGAGCAGCGGTCTTTCTACCCAGCCCGGTCGGACGTCATTTCGCTCGGTCTCTTCAGCTCTCTGTGTCACCGTGCGCTCCTCTTTGTTCGTCAGCGTCGGGCATATCAGCGTTTCGATAGTTCGACTGACGGTAGGCGGTGGGCGTCATGCCCTTTTCCTTCTGAAAGACCTTCGAAAAATAGCCCTGATCGGCAAAACCGCATCTCAGTGCGATCTCGCAGATCGTCGCATCCGATTCACGCAGCAGGATGCAAGCCTGTTCCAAGCGGTAGGCGGTGATGTAACGGTTGACCGAGGTGCGGTATCGACCCTCGAAGCTGTTGATGAGCGTCGATTTACTGCAATGGAAGTAGACGCAGAGTTCCTTGATGGTCAGCTTCTGCGCATAATTTCGGTGGATGTACTTCATCGTCAGCTCGGCAAGGTCGCGTTCAGGCACACGGAGCTTGTTGGAATAGGTGATATATTCCGAGCAGACGGTCATGATGTTGACGTAGGATTTGATCATATCCTGTCCGACGGCGGGGATCTGATCGATCTTGGCTTCGAGCAGTGCGCGGTCGTCGGCAAAGGGACGTGCCGAGCCCGAAACCAGTTTGCGGTTTTCGGGGGTCTTATCCATGACCTGCCCCATCATGAGGTAGCCCGCCAGCACACCGAAATGGTAGAGCGGACTGACCGCCTCCCAGAGCCCGAATTTACAGCGATAGATATAGACCTCCTCGGTCTCATTCACCACGGTAAATGACTCTGCGTCGCCCGCACGGCAAATCCGATCTGCCTCGGGATTTTGACGGATATATCCGCAAAAAGGCAAATGATCCTCGGGATAGGCGGCAATTTCTCTGAAATTGGTATCATGCACCGTTATACGAAAACCGGAAATCTTATGCAATTCCTTCAGAATGAACATTATATCAAGCGATTCTTTCATACTTCACCATGCCATCAGACTAATTTGTTCGATATTACAAATTATTATACCATTTTACATAGAAAAAATCAAGATTTTTTTATACAATTATATGAACAATATTGATATTTTTTGTAAAACACGCTCGGTGTCGGAAAGGATGATGAATATGATCGACAATGTCATTCGAGAATTAGTAGATTATGCCATAGGCAAGGAACTTTGCAAGGAGGAAGACCGCATTTACTGCGAAAACCGCCTGCTTGCGCTGATGAAGCAGGACAGCTATGAGCCAGACCCTGACGTGAAGGACGAACGTCCGCTTCACGAGCTGCTCGATTCTCTCTGCGACGCTGCCGCCGCCCGCGGACTGATCACGGACAGCCCCGTCTACCGCGATCTCTTCGACACCGCACTCTGCGATGCCCTCCTGCCCCGTCCCTCCGAGGTCATTTCCGAGTTCCGCGCACGCTATGCCGTCAGCCCCGAGAAGGCGACCGAATACTACTATGATTTCAGCCGTGCCTCCAACTACATCCGCACCGATCGGGTCGCCAAGGACCAGAAGTGGAATGTCGATTCCCCCTACGGCGAGATCGACATTACGATCAACCTCTCCAAGCCCGAAAAGGACCCCAAGGCGATCGCCGCCGCGAAGTTAGCGAAGCCCTCGGGCTACCCCCGCTGCAACCTCTGCATCGAAAACGAGGGCTATGCAGGCAGAGTGGATTCGCCCGCCCGTCAGAACCACCGCATCATCCCCGTCTCCATCTGCGGCGAGGATTGGCGGCTGCAATATTCGCCCTACGTTTACTACAACGAGCACTGCATCCTGCTCAACGCCAAACATACGCCCATGCAGATCTCGTCGAAATCCTTCGCCCGTCTGCTCGACTTCGTGCGCCAGTTCCCGCACTACTTCATCGGCTCGAATGCCGATCTGCCGATCGTCGGCGGCTCGATCCTCTCGCACGACCATTTCCAGGGCGGCCGCTACACCTTTGCGATGGCGAAGGCACCCATTGAGATTCCGCTCTCCTTCGAAGGCTTCGAGAATATCGACGCGGGCATCGTCCGTTGGCCGCTCTCGACCATCCGTCTGACCTCCGATGATGCCGACGCGATCGTTCGCCTCGGTGAGAAGATCCTTGCCGCTTGGAGAGGCTACTCCGATCCCGACGCCTTTATCTTCGCCGAGACAGACGGTGAGCCGCACAACACGATCACCCCCATCGCACGCATGGCTGACGGTCGCTTCCAGCTTGACCTCGTGCTTCGCAACAACATTACGACCGACGAGCATCCCCTCGGCGTCTACCATCCCCACGCCGAGCTCCATCACATCAAGAAGGAGAACATCGGTCTGATCGAGGTCATGGGGCTTGCCGTCCTCCCCGCCCGTCTGAAGACCGAGATGAAGCTGCTCGCCGATGCGATGCTGAGTGGCGCCGACCTCAGAGCAGATGAGCAGCTCTCCCTCCATGCCGACTGGGCATACGAGATCCTCGCCCGCCGTGACGATTTCACTGCCGAGAGCGCCGATGCCATTCTCAGGGAAGAGATCGGCAAGGTCTTCGTGAAGGTGCTCGAGGACGCAGGCGTTTACAAGGTCACGCCCGAAGGACGCGCCGCATTCGTGAAGTTTGTGGAGAGCGTGAAATAAAGAATTGTTTATACAAAAAATCCGAGCATACCGCAAAGGTGTGCTCGGATTTCCTTGTATTTGGCTTGTTCTGCCCGAATTACCTGCCGACGAGTATTCATCGGCTATCAAAAGTTTTCGCGGTGGGGGTGTGGGGGAGGAGCCTTTTTCAAAAGGCTTCTCCCCCATAAATCATGCCTCCTGCGCAGCCCTGCGCATGGCGTAGAACTCATCAAGCGTGCCGCGGAAGTCGGTGATGCCTTCGGGGGTGAGCTCGATGATACGGTTGGCGACCGTGTTGACGATCTCGTAGTCGTGCGACGAGAAGATGAGATTGCCCTTGAACTCGGACAGTCCTTTGTTGACCGCGGTGATCGATTCGAGGTCGAGGTGGTCGGTAGGCTGGTCGACGACAAGGAAGTTCGAGCCTGCGAGCATCATCTTCGAGAACATACAGCGCACACGCTCGCCGCCCGAGAGCACCTTGACCGACTTATAAACGCTGTCCCCCGAGAAGAGCATTCTGCCGAGGATTCCGCGCAGATATGTCTCGGTCTGATCCTTCGAGTAGGGGCGCATCCAGTCGAGCATATTCTCCTCGTGTCCGTCGAAGTAAGCGGAATTATCGTGCGGGAAGTAGGACTTCGTGATGCTCACGCCCCACTTGAAGCTGCCCGACAGCGGTTCGCTCTCCTCCATGAGGATCTTGAAAAGCTCGGTGATCGCCATTTCGTTGCCGATGAAAGCGATCTTGTCCTCCTTGGCGACGCTGAAGGAGAGATTCGAGAAGAGCACCGTATCACCCACCTTGCCCGACAGCTCGGTGACGGTGAGGATGTCCTTGCCTGCGACGCGGTCCATGTCGAAGCCGATGTAGGGATAGCGGCGGCTCGATGCGGGGAGCTCCTCGACGGTCAGCTTATCGATCAGCTTGCGGCGGGAGGTCGCCTGCCTCGATTTCGACTTATTGGCAGAGAAACGGGCGATAAATGCCTGCAATTCCTTGATTTTTTCCTCGTTTTTCTTGTTCTGCTGTTTGATCATGCGCTGGATGAGCTGGCTCGATTCGTACCAGAACTCGTAGTTGCCGACGTACATCTTGATGCCCGTGAAATCGATGTCGACGATGTTGGTGCAGACGTCGTTTAAGAAGTGACGGTCGTGCGAGATGACCAGCACCGTGCCGTAGTAGTCGGAGAGGAAGTCCTCGAGCCACTGCGTCGCTTCGAGGTCGAGACCGTTGGTCGGCTCGTCGAGCAGGATGATGTCGGGATTGCCGAAGAGCGCCTGTGCAAGGAGCACTTTGACCTTCTCCTTCTCGGGCATATTCGCCATCTGTTCATAGAGGCTGTCGATCGAGATGCCCAGCCCTTGGAGGAGCTTCGATGCGTCCGATTCGGCTTCCCAGCCGTTCTTTTCGGCAAACTCTGCCTCGAGCTCGGAGGCACGGTTGCCATCCTCTTCGGTGAAATCCTCCTTCGCGTAGAGGGCTTCCTTCTCCTGCATGATCTCGTACAGGCGCTCGTCGCCCATAATGACCGTGTCAAGGACGGTGTACTCGTCGTAGGCGAAGTGGTTCTGCTTGAGCACCGACATACGGACGGTCGAGGGGATGGAAATATCGCCCGTGGTCGGCTCGAGCTCGCCGCAAAGCAGGCGGAAGAAGGTCGACTTCCCCGCACCGTTTGCACCGATAATACCGTAGCAGTTGCCGGGGGTGAATTTGAGGTCTACGTTTTTAAAAAGCATCTGGCTTCCGAACTGGAAGCTGAGATTGTTGATGGTGATCATTTTTTCTCCTTTGGTTGTATCGTTTTAGGCATAACACGAGTATTGTAGCACAGTTTTTGGGAACATGCAAGGGGTTTTACCGAAAAATGCGCAAAAGCGCAAAAAATTGCCCCTACGAGGGGGCAAACATCCATACGACGGGCGGATATGGAATCTGCCCTTACGGGGTTTGGCGGGAAAGGTGGTGCAATTATGCAGATGAAATCGTATTTCTTTGTAGGGACAGGTTTGGTGGGAATTCTTCGCCCTACCTCATAGGTGCGGATTCCATATCCGCCCGTTTTTGCAGTTCGGGTAGTCCCCTCTACAGCATCGCATAGATGACAAACCACCCGATCACCCGTGCGATGATCAGCGCCACCGTGACCGAATTGATCGAGATGAGCGCAATGACGGTTGATTTCGCGAGCATCTTATTTCTGATCGCGTAGACAAATGACACGACGATCACCGCAAGTATAACAAACAGACAAGGAAAGACGATATCCCACTCGAACGTAAAGACGAGCATTCCGATCGAGCCGATCACGCTCAGGAGGAGTGAGAAGGGGGAATCACCCGAAAAGAACTCGCCCGTCCATATGCAGAGCATCAGAATCGACAGGAGCAGACAGATCGCCAGCAAAGATATACTGAGAACGTATAGCCCTTTTTTCATGTCGTTTTCCCCTCTCTCCCCTACTCAAGCGCCTGTATCTCGTGATAGATCGCCTGCATTTTGCGGTCGATCTCAGCGATCTCGTCGGCACAGCGGAGCATATCTTCGCCGATGTGCTTTGGGATGGTTTTGGACGATTTATAGCGCAGGTCGTGCTCAAGGCTCGCCCAGAAATCCATGGCGACCGTGCGAAGCTGTACCTCGACCGTCACCTTTTCACGGCGCTCCGAGAGGAAGACGGGCACCTGAAGGTCAAGATGCAGGCTTCGGTAGCCGTTGTAGTTGGGCTCTTTGATATAGTCCTGCTCCTTCACCAGCCGTATGTCCGACTGCGAAAGCAGCATCTTCGCCACGCTGTAAACGTCGTCGATATAGCAGCAGACCACGCGGATGCCCGCGATATCGTTGAGGTTTCTCATCGCCGATTCGACGCTGACCTCGCAGTCCTTCTGCATGAGCTTCTTGATGATACTCTGTGTAGATTTCAGACGGCTCTCGACGTGGTGGATCGGGTTGCGCGCATAGCGCACCTTGAATTCGTCGCTCAGGATCTCGAGCTTGGTCTGCATCTCCTTGATGGCGGCATTATACAGATGCTGCATTTCGAGCATCTTCTGAAAATCGTCGAGCACAGCCTGTCCGTCATGGCGAGCGTGCAGCTCGGATACGATCGAATAGTATTGTTCGTTTTTATTGTGTTTGTTTTTCATCTCTCAGCCGCGGCAAATATGCGGCACATTCCCCCTGTTTTCATTTAGCTTGTTCGCAAAAAGACTTCTCCGATCAGGGAGAAGTCTTCGCTGTGTCATTATCACTCGGTTTCGAGGTAAGCGGTGAGGACGTCGATCGCATCAGCCTCGTCCGGACCGTCGGCAACCAGAGCGACCGTCATATCCTTCGCGATCTTGAGAGAAAGCACACCGAGCAGACTTTTGGCATTCACGCGACGATCTCCAAATTCAACCCAAACAGAGCTCTGATAGGAATTAGCCTTCAGCACAAAATCGGTGGCGGGTTTGGCATACAAACCGATGGCGTTTTTTACAGTTGCATTCTTTGTCAGCATGGTAACAATCTCCTTTTCTTTCGACTTGTCATTTTAAACAAATCATTTTTGAAATCTTATGTGTTTATTATACACAATGAAAGCGGAAATTGCAATAGGTTTTGTGAGATTTTATAAAAATTTCACATTTTTTCATACGCCGAAAGATGCGCACGAAAAAGCAGCATCGAACGACCGCCGATGCTGCCCTGAAAACTTATTACTTGCCCCAAACCGAAAATGCGGTCGAGCGGCCGCCGATCGTTTCGGATACGTCGTTGACCGTCACGAATGCCGTTTCGTCCACGCTGCTCACGATCTTCTTGACCTTGCCGATCTCAAAACGGTTGACCACGCAGTAGATCATCGTCTTGCCGTCTCTCGAATAGGCACCCTGCGCCTCTATGATGGTAACGCCCCTGCCGAGTTCGTCGGCAAGTAGGATCGGGAGCTTGGTGCTTTTCTCGGTGATGATGTAGACCGCCTTCGCCTTGTCGAGACCTTCGACGATGAAGTCAACCGCTTTGATACCCACCATGTAGGCAATGACCGAGTAGAGCGGCACTTCCCAGCTCGAAAAGATGATCGCCGTGAGAACGTAAAGGATGACGTTATAGATCATGACGAAGGTGCCGACCGTGATGCCGAGCTTCTTGGCAAAGAGGACGGCGATGACCTCGATGCCGTCGATCGCACCGCCGAATCGGATGACCAGCCCGCTGCCGACACCCGAGATCAGTCCCCCGAACAGTGCGGCGAGCAGTCGGTCGTTGCCCACGATCGGCGAGCCGTTCGAGAAGTCGATGGGGAGCACGTTCTGCAGGAGGAGCGAGCAGACAGAGTAGATGGTGATGGCGTAAAGCGAATAGACGACGAATTCAAAGCCGAGCTTTTTATAGCCGATTAAATAGAAAGGAAAGTTTAACACGATCAGGAACACACCGAGCCCCAAAAACTCAGGCGTAAGCCTCGCGAGGAGCATGGAAGTGCCCGAAATACCGCTGTCATAGAGGTTTACCGGTGAGAGCATCAGCGTGACGCCCACCGCATTGATGATGCCTGCCAGCGTCAGCATGAGAAAATGGTTCAGTTTAAGTTTTTTCATGAAATCCCCCCTATTTCGATCTATTTATATTATACCAAACGCACCGATAGATTGTCAACCGTGAATTTTTCCGAAAAAAACAACTTTCCGCACATTTTTTTGTGCGGTGTATGCGCGCCGCTCAAAACGGGAGCATCTGCAACCAAACGGGAGGGGCAAGCCCATTCCTTGGCTTCCGGTTTCTCGCAATTCTACTTTTTTCGGCAACCAAACGAGAGGGGCAAGCCCCTCCCGTGCGATGCTGTTGGATTATTGTATATACCACTTACCGAGCCATATCGGTCACCGTACCTATGAAGATGGGAAGGTTGGTCTCGGTGTCCAGGATGAAATAGACGAAGGGACGGTCGAGTGTGACGGTATGGAGCGGCTCTGTCGGCATTCCCAGTGTCGGCACGCCCACCGAGGTCACCGCACCTGCTCGGGTGCCCTTTTCGGTTACTTCAATGAACATTTTATGGAGTACGTCCCCGATACAGATATTGCCCTGCGCAGACTGCGCGAGCCTTGAAAAGTCGGCTGCACTGCCGTCAAACGCAGTCTCCATCCCCATTTCGGAAAGCAGCTCATTCATCCTCAGTCCGTATTCATAGCTGAATTTCGGGAGCCGGGCACGCACCGATTCGGCTCTCACGCCCGCCAGCGTCGCCGACAGTCCTTCTGCCGTCAGACCCTCGATATACTCGTACAGATCGATTGCCTCATTCGGGAGCAGTGCCGCAAATGCGTACTTGCCGCCTGCGTAGTATTTGACAAAGCCTGTCGCCAGACCGTCCTCCAGATAGCGCTGCTCGGTCGAGCTCATCATTTCGACGGTGCGCTCCTCACCGCCGTACGCGGTAAAGGGGGCTTCAAACGTGCCCCCGTAAGGGCTCACCCATTCGCCGTCGAAGGCAAGCGCATTGATCAGGTACATGACCGTCGAGGGGGCGATCTCGTCGACGATGCAGTCGATCATGCCGTCGGTGTTCTGGTTCACCCAGTTGTTGATGTCGCGCACCGTTTGTTTGTCGGAGGGCGCTTGATATGCCGCCGCACCGTAATAGTCGGCATTGGTTTGGAGGAAATCGGGATTGACAGCGATTGCGTTCTCGTCGTCGCGGAACCAAATCGAGTTGGCAATGTTCAGCACTGCCTTGTCGGTGGAAGTGAGCGCATTCACATAGCTGTAAAGGTACTCGTTTAGCGCATCGATCGTCAGTGCGCCTCCGAGCAGTTCTTCCATCTCGGAGAGGGTCTCACCGTCTGCACCGTTGGCAGTCATGGCAAGTGCGAGCATGACCGAAAGGGGTGAGATGAGCAGGTTTTCTTCTTCACTGCGCTCAACCGAGCCCTGGAAGAGCGAAAGCGCAAAGTCCATTCCCGCCTCGAGGAAGGCATCGTCGAGCTCTTTCATACTCACGTCACCCGCTTCAAAGCCCTGCATCAGGTTGAGCGCTTGGATCGCGGCGATCTCATCGAGCTCGTCGGGCAGCGGATCGTCCTTGGTCGAATCGGAGGGGGGAGTAGCTGATCGTCCCTCTCCCGCAGGCGGCAAAATTCAGCGCCATTGCACAGATGAGCAGAAGGCTGAGCAGTACAAGGGGCATTCTCGTTGATTTCATGGTAAGCTCCTTTCTTAGTTCGCTTGGTTTTCAAGCAGCAGTATTGTGAGGGCTTCTCTTTCGTCGGCGGTGAGCAGGATCGTTCGCCCCTCATCGACGACCGTCCAGCACTCACCCGACCAGACATATTCGGCTTGCGCCCCATCCTCGTAGGTCACAGTGATGCGATAGCCCGTCCCCTCCTCGGCATCGGGCGTTTCGCCGGGCAAAGCCTCATGGTCGCTTTGGCAGATCGATTCGAACAGGCGGTCAAGCTCGATCAGGAGAGCCTTGTCGGTATGAAGAAGGTCAAATTCATCATCCTTCTCAGCGGTCACCTTGACCGAATCGAGTGCCGATCCCGGCGCTTCTGGTAAATTGGGGGCAGCAGCAGACGGCGGCGCATCTTGCGGAAGTCCCAGAATGGGGGGGGCGTGACTTTACCCGTTTGGTCATTTTCGGTGATTTGATCTGCATTGGCACCGCTCATGGAATCCTGATCCTGCGGGCTCATGTCCGCCGCAAAATCGGATGGCTTCCACCATTCGAAATTCGGCAAAACGGCAATCAGCAGCAGTAGGCAGGCGGCAAGTGATGCACAGCTGACCAGCATTCGCTTTCTTGCCCTTTTTCGGGCAGTTATGCGTTCTTTTCCGCGGCGGCGTACCTCTGCATTGAACGCTTCTTTATCTAATCTCATATGAGTTGCACTCCTTCCCTTCCCAAGACGGTTCGAAGGGTATTTTGGGCACGATAGAGCAGATTGTCGATCTGCTTGCGATTCTTCTTCATGACCCTTGCCGCCTCCGCATAGGAGAGGTTTTCAAAGCAGACCAGATGCACCGCCAGCCGCATCTGGTCGGGCAGTGTTTGCAACGCCTCATTGACTACCCTCTGCCGCTCTCTCGTGAGGACAGCCTCCTCGAGCGACTTGTCCTCAATGCGCTCTGCCTCGGTCAGCTCGACAAGGTCAGCTTGCCCCGATGCTTTATGTAATTGAGCGCACGGCTTCGACCGAGCATGAAGAGATAGGTCTTGAACTGAACCTTGAAATTGTACCGATACGGATGGACGATGAGGTCGGCAAACACGTCGATGGCAATATCCTCTGCGGCGTGGATGTCCTGCACGTAGCGGTGGATGAAGAAGATCAAGCTGTCGCGGTAGCGCTCCATGATCTCGTCAAATGCACCCTCGTCACCTTCCAGAAAACGGCGGTAGCTACTTGCACCGTTATCCATGTGACTTTCCTCCAAACTCAGGGTCTTTCGAACCCTTTCATTTCTTATACAATCGACGAGAGCAAATTCCTTACGATCATCTTCATTTTATCATATTTTTTCGAAAAATGGTAGTATCCTGC
>CAYRQA010000052.1:0-12058 GCA_964426285.1 uncultured Lachnospiraceae bacterium
AATTCACCCAGTCCCGAGCAGGCAGGACAAGCACCGAGCGGGTTGTTGAAGGAGAACATTCTCGGCTCGAGCTCTCCGAAGGAGATATTGTGCTCTTCACAGGCGAAATTAAGCGAAAACGCCATTTCTTCCTCGGTTTGACCCCCGTTTTCGTCCCTTTTCATGATAATGGCGAGCAGATTGCCGCCGCTCTGACAGAGTGCGTTCTCGACCGAATCGGCGAGACGGGGACGGATATCGGTGCGCATCACAAGGCGGTCGACGACAATCTCGATCGTGTGGCGGGTGTTCTTGTCGAGCACGATGTCTTCCGACAGTTCGTACATCGAGCCGTCTGCGCGCACGCGTACAAATCCGCTTCGCTTGGCTTCATCAAGCAGTTTAACGTGCGTGCCCTTCTTGGCTTTGACCATGGGGGCAAGCAGCATAAAGCGCGTACCCTCGTCGAGCGCCATGAGCTGATCGATGATGTTATCGACCGTCTGACGGCGGATCTCCTTGCCGCAGATCGGGCAGTGAGGCACGCCCACCCTTGCATAGAGCAGACGAAGGTAGTCGTAAACCTCGGTGACCGTGCCGACGGTTGAGCGAGGGTTTTTGGAGGTGGTCTTCTGGTCGATCGAGATGGCGGGGGAAAGCCCCTCGATGAAGTCGACGTCGGGTTTGTCGAGCTGTCCGAGGAACATACGGGCGTAAGAGGAGAGCGATTCGACGAAGCGGCGGTGTCCCTCGGCGTAGATGGTGTCGAAGGCGAGTGAGGATTTGCCGCTGCCCGACAGTCCCGTGAAAACGACGAGTTTGTCGCGCGGGATCTCGAGATTGATATTTTTCAGGTTATTGGCGCGAGCGCCTTTTACGAAAATCTTTTTATCTGACATGGGTTTTGTTCTCCTTGGCTTATCCAAAGGACAGTTTTCGGCGTGCTTCTTCAAGCCATTCACTTCTCTTCTTTTCATCGGCAACCAGCTTCACATTTTTATCTGCGCCGCAGTAGCGAAATCCAGTCGCATCAAGCAAATAGATGAGTGCGTCGAATTCCGCTTCACCGATATCGGTCACCTTTCTCTTTTGGCGGGCATACTCACCGAAATGCTCACGAAAATGATCATACAGCTTGCCGATCTTATCTGTCGGCGGTGCAAACATAGTATTCAGATATTCCGAACAGATCACCGCCTGTGCGGTGCGCTCGTTTTTCAGCAGTCCTCGGGTATCGGAAGGAAGCATCCACGTTC
The DNA here is from genome assembly GCA_964426285.1 of uncultured Lachnospiraceae bacterium. GTDB lineage: Bacteria > Bacillota > Clostridia > Oscillospirales > CAG-272 > CAKSQF01. Next base: position 1,236 of record CAYRQA010000052.1, read on the forward strand.
TGCCGTATTTTTTATACTCGGTGCAATAGGCAAGCCACAGGATGGGGACAGCATAGAGCAGTTGTCCGTTATTGGGCGGAACAAATCCGTCAAGCTCACAGAGCCGTCTTGCCGCCGCATACCACGTTTGCGCCCCCTCGCCGTCCAACACACCCGACGGGGTCATGGCAAGGATGTCCTGCATCATCAGCTTCAGGATGTGAGGCGAGAAAACATTATCGCATAGGGCATCTGTTGAGCCGATTGCAGAGTAGGCATTTTGACGAAAACGCTCGTAAAGCAGCGCTTCGGATTCACTTCGAACAGTTGTGGGCATGATCGGACTCCTTTCTGTAACGGTGGTAAGCGTTCGCCCCTCTCAGTCATCGCCTTCTTAGGCGATGACTGCTCTCCCAAAGGGCGAGCCTTCGCGGGAGGAGCAAGCCCCTCCCCTACGAAGTTAAACAGATTCCCTTCTCCCGCGCAACGAGTATTCGTTGCGCTTTATAAAAGTTCTTTGATCCAAACTTTCTTTCAAGAAAGTTTGGCGGGGTGCAGGGGCAGAGCCCCTGCCGGGGTTTGGTGCAGAACCCCAAATACATTCAATTTTTTTCCTTCAAAGCCCGTATCTCGTCGCGTAGGCGGGCGGCAAGCTCGAAGTTGAGGGAGGCGGCGGCTTCCTTCATCTGAGCCTCGAGCTCGGCGACCGATGCGGTGGGGAGCGGGGCTTTCTTGTCGGCTTTTTGCTTTTGTTTGGTCTTCTTCAAGCGTTTGTCGGGCGATTCTTCATCGGGCGAAGAACCGAGATCGATCAGATCGCCGACAGGCTTGATGATCGTCTGAGGAATGATGCCGTGGGCGGCGTTGTAGCCCTCCTGTATTTTGCGGCGGCGGTCGGTCTCGGTGATGGCGGCTTGCATCGAAGCCGTCATCTTGTCGGCGTACATGATGACCCTGCCTTCGGCATTGCGGGCGGCTCGTCCGATCGTCTGGATCAGCGAGGTCTCGCCGCGGAGAAAACCTTCCTTGTCGGCATCGAGGATCGCCACCAGCGATACCTCGGGCAGGTCGAGCCCCTCGCGGAGCAGGTTGACACCGACCAGCACGTCGAATACGCCCAACCGCAGATCGCGCAAAATCTCGGTGCGCTCGACCGTTTCGACGTTGTGATGGATATATTTCACCTTGATCAGATGCATTTCGAGGTATTCGGTGAGGTCCTCCGCCATCTTCTTGGTGAGGGTCGTAACCAGCACACGCTCGTTTTTGGCGGCACGGAGCCTGATCTCGCCCATGAGGTCATCGACCTGCCCCTCGATCGAGCGGACCTCGACCTTCGGGTCGACCAGTCCCGTCGGACGGATGAGCTGTTCGACGATCTGCCCGCTTCTGGTGCGTTCATATTCGCCGGGGGTGGCGGAAACGTAGATGACTTGGTTGATCTTCTTCTCAAATTCGTGGAAATAGAGCGGACGGTTGTCGTATGCCGAGGGCAGACGGAAGCCGAAGTCGACCAGCGACTTCTTGCGCGCGCTGTCGCCGCCGCTCATACCGCGCACCTGCGGGAGGGTGACGTGGCTTTCGTCGATGAACATGAGGAAATCGTCAGGGAAATAGTCGAGCAGGGTGTATGGGGTGCTCCCCGGTTCTCTGCCCGAGAAGACGCGCGAGTAGTTCTCGACGCCCGAGCAGAAGCCGACCTCACGCAGCATTTCGAGGTCGTATTTGGTGCGCTCCTCGATGCGCTGGGCTTCGATATACTTGTTCTGCTCCTTGAACCATCGTACCCGCTCTTCCATTTCGGCTTCGATCTCCTCGAACGCCGCCTCACGGCGGTCATCGGATATGGCGTAGTGGGTCGCAGGGAAAATGGCAACGTAGTTCAGCGTGCGGACGAGCTCGCCCGTCACAACCTGAATCTCACTGATACGGTCGATCTCATCGCCCCAGAATTCGACACGGATCGCCTTTTTGTCGCCCGATGCGGGCAGGATCTCGACGCAGTCGCCGTGCACACGGAATTTGTCACGGGTAAGGCTCATGTCGTTGCGGGTGTAGTTCATGGCGATCAGCCGTGCGATCAGCGTTTCGCGCGAGAGTTCTGCCCCCACTCGCAAGGCAAGCACCTGCTCCTCGTAGGCGAAAGGATCGCCGAGCGAGTAGATACAGGAGACGCTGGCGACAATGATGACGTCCCGCCGCTCAAAGAGCGCCGAGGTCGCCGAATGGCGCAGACGGTCGATCTCGTCGTTGACCGCCGAATCTTTTTCGATATAGAGGTCCTTGCCCGGGATATAGGCTTCGGGCTGGTAGTAATCGTAGTAACTGACGAAGTATTCGACGGCGTTTTCGGGGAAAAAGGCGCGGAATTCGGCGCAAAGCTGTGCCGCGAGCGTCTTATTGTGCGCGAGGACGAGGGTGGGCTTGTTCACGTTGGCGATGATGTTCGCCATGGTGAAGGTCTTGCCCGAGCCGGTGACACCGAGCAGTGTCTGCTCTTCGATGCCCGCCTCGACCCCTGCCGTGAGCTGATCAATGGCGGCGGGCTGATCGCCCGTCGGCTCATAGGTCGATACCAATTTAAACTTTCCGCTCAGATCGCCCGTCTTCACAGCGTCCGCCTCCTTTTCGAATAAGGTATCATATTATTGTAGCATATATTTTCACAAAAGTAAAGACGGAAAAACAAAAATTTGTTCGTCCGTCTAAAGTTATTTCCTGTTTTGCACGCCGAATGCATTCAAAAGCGGAAAATGTGCATTTCTTTATTTTTTTCCGAACAGCTTGCCGAAAAAGCCTTTTTTCTTGCCTTCTGCCGACTTGTCGGAGGACACCATTTCCCTGAGCGCCTGCTCTTTTTCCTCGGCATACGATTGGTCGGCTTCTTCGTTCTCCTGCACCTCTTCGGTCAGTGTGCCGCCGAAGATCGATTCGCATTCCTCGGCAGACTGTTCTTCCTCTGCATCCTGAAACTGCTGTCCTCTCTGAATATAGAGCTCCATCACGCTGCGCATGATATAGGGATCGTCGATCAGATTGACCGTGACCTCTCCCGCCGCATCCTTCACAAAGTCAAAGACCAGTCGGTCACCGACCTCTTCGCCGTTTTCGTCGAGCGGCTGAAGCAGGGCAAAATTATGCTCGATCACTTCATCCTCGAATTCCTCCGAGGGGGTGGCTACGGGGATCAGCGCCATCTGCGAGAAGACCGCCTTTTCTCCTCTGCTATTGATCAATTCGATCGGCTGATCGTTGGTTTCGTCGGCGAGCTGTTCGAGCACCGCTCTCAGATCACTCTGCATAGTCATTCCATCCTTTCAAAGCCCTGTCGGGCATTCTTGGCTCTTTCCAAAGCCATTGTAGCATATTTTTTCGTAAAATACAAGCACGATCTGCAAAAACAGTCATCAACCCTTCACAGAATCGCTTTCGGCTTCGGGCAGAGGTGATTTTTTGCATTTTCTGTATTCAAAGAGCGGCAAGAGTACCAGCGGCAGTGTATACAAAAAGGGCATCATATAACGGAAGTAGACCGTTCCGTTGGCAGGTCCGACCAGAATAAAGATCAGATAGGCAAAATAGGGGAGGTAATACAACAGATATTGCTTCCTGTCTTTTCCGAAGCGCTTCAGGATATACAAGATCCCAAAGATCCAGATCCAGATATAAAAGCCCGTATCGGTGATCAGGCAAGTAAATGCGCTCGTCGATATCTGTTCGTGCTGCTCGTAAAACTCCACCTTGTACTTCCCGGGCTTTTCCGCTTCTTTGAGCGGGATACCGTCCTGTACGAGCTTGTTTCTTACGATATAATCATTGTAGCAAGTATATGCCAGCGAATCCTTGACGCTCGGGAAAAAGTAACCGTAGGTGAGATGCAGGTAGGCTTCCACATAGGAGAGCGGATGCTTCAAAAACATCTTGCCCCATACGACGAAGTAGTCGAAGAGTTCTTCGGTCGTTGCATACTTGTTGTAGGTGTCCTTGACCGCATCGCTCAGCTCGGGATCGTACTGCTCCAAAATGACCTCGTAGTCGAGGATCTGACTGATGACCGCTTTTTCCTCCTCGGTGACCTCCTCCTCGTACTTGTTCACATAGTACGCCGTCTGCTGGAAGGGTACCGACAGCATTTCTCTGACACTGCCGGGTGAAATATTGCAGAGGGGCATCAGAATATTGTTGAAAAGGATATTGAACACCAAAAAGAGCGCCGTATAGAGCACCAACTGCTTTTTGGGCTTGATAAAGAAGAAGAGCAGAGCGCTGATAACGATCAGCGTGTACAGTGCATTATTTCTGAAGAGCAGCAATCCGATCGTGATCAGCAAAAACTGCACGAAGAACTTTTTGTTTTTCAGCCGTTCGGAATCTCGGATGAGTTCGTAATATTTCAGGATATAGAGGATAAAGAAGACGATGAAGTACATATCCTTGGTCATCAGGATCGCCCCGATGCCGAAAAACGGGTGCCATGCAAATATCAGCAGAAAGACGAGCGTCCACTTTGCGCCCAGATAGGGCTGAACCGATTTGAACAGGTAGGCGACCGTAAGCGCCACGATGACAAACTGAATCAGGCAGTAAATAAAGATCCCCGCATCAAGCGAGCCGAACAGGAAATCGCCCAGATCGAGCAGCTTCCCGAGTAGGACGGTGTGCGGAACGCTGTGGTGCATCGTGATGAGCTGATCGGGATCGATCAGCACCGATGCATCGGTGTGATGGTTGGGGATGCCGTAATACATCGCGATCTGATTTCGGGCATCGAACATCAGCCAGCCGGGATAGTGAATAATGAAGGTGGGCAGCCATCCGAGAACCAATATGGCAACGTACAGCCCAAAACGGTTTTGATCGAGCTGTGCGTAAAGAAATGCGATCGGTCGGATATACTTTTTTGAGCTTTCCGAACGGCTCTTCTCCATCCATTCGTCAAATACGGCAAACAAAAAGCCGAGCAGATAAATTGCAAAGCAGGTATAATATACCCATGCCGCCAGCGAAAAGATGACCGTGAATACCGAGCCGTAGAAGATCTCGAAGCCCTGTCTGCGGATCAGCCCGTAGCCGAGCATCATGAAAAAACCGAAGAGGATCGCGAGTGCATAGTCCTTTTTGGCAAGGGGCATACCCGCCGATTTGCGGCGTTTCCACCAGATGCAGACCTCCATCACGGCGATCATGACAAATTCCGCTTTGGCGATCGGGTCGTCAAAATTCAGCTTGAGGCTCAGCGGATCGACAAATGCGAAAAAGCCCGCCAGCAGGATCGCACCGAGCAGTATTCCCCCGCGAATGATCGAACGCTTATTCATGCCGTCCCTTTCTGTGTTCGCGCATGAGCTGGAGCTTGAATTCGAAATCCTGTCTGTCCTTTACGACCGTGGTGTTGAGGATCAGCCCCGAGAAGAAGGACTGGATAGCGGCAAGCGCCACAAATCCGCTCATGATGAGCGTCGGGAAGCGCTCTACCATCCCCGTCTGCAGATAGTCGATCAGAACGGGCACGAACAGAACAGCCGCGATCACCAGCAGCAGCAGCGACAGAATGCCGAAAAAGGAAAAGGGCTTGTAGTTCTCATAGAGCTTCAGGATGGTCATAATGACCTTGAACCCGTCCGAGAAGGTATTCAGCTTCGATTCACTGCCCTCCGGGCGGTCACGGTAATCGACCACGACCGTTTCGATGCGCATGTTTTTATCGACGGCATGAATGGTCATCTCGGTTTCGATCTCAAACCCCTTGGAGAGCACGGGAAAGGTTTTTACAAACTGATAGCTGAAGGCTCTGTAGCCGGTCATGATGTCTTTTACCTTGGTACGGAAGAGGCTGTTGATCGCTTTTCTGACCAGATCATTGCCGAAATTATGGAAGGGACGCTTATTTTCGGAGAAATAGGTCGAGGAAAGGCGATCGCCGACGACCATATCCGCCCCCTTATCGAGCACGTAGGAGACCATTTCTCTCGCGCAGTTTGCGGGATAGGTATCGTCACCGTCTACCATGATATAGCAATCGGCGTCGATCTCGCGGAACATTCTGCGGATCACGTTTCCCTTGCCCTGCACATATTCATACCGCACGACCGCCCCTGCATTCTGAGCGATCTCGGAGGTGTTGTCGGAGGAATTATTGTCGTACACATAAATCGTTGCTTCGGGAAGTGCTTCTTTCCAGTCGGAAACCACCTTGCCGATGGTAAGCGCTTCGTTGTAGCAAGGAATCAATACTGCTATCTGATCTTTCATAAACATCCTCAATTAAAGTAGTAACGGTTTTGTTCCCGGTGGGAACACCGGCATTTCGTTTGAAGCTCGAATTGGTTCATTTCGAGGCGAAGATTGCATAGTTTACCGTAAAAACCATGGCTTTTTCATCCCAAATGCCCTTATCTCGTTTTTTACGATCACTGTATTATAGCATCCGTCCTCTGAAAAGTCAAGACGATTTCGACAAAATATGCAATATTAATAATTTGCCCAAAAAATCGCCCTGCAATCGTATGATTTCCCGCCTTATGCATCATTTCCTCTTTCGGAATCGGACTTGACAGCGGGATGCGTTCGTGCTACAATAAAAACACCCGCAAGCGAGCGGACAATTCCTTCCATATTATATTACATAATTATATTACAGGAGACATCTATGAAAACAGCAATGGTCACAGGTGCGTCGAGAGGCATCGGACGGGCAGTCGCGCTCAGATTAGCCGAGGAGGGCTATGCGGTCGCCCTCGCCTGCCGCGATCGGGAAGCAGGCGGGCAAACGGTCGCGATGATCGAAGAAAAGGGCGGAAGGGCGCTGCTCTGTCTCGGCGACGTACGCTCGGAGGCAGACGTTGCCGCCATGACCGCGGCTGCCCGAACGCTCGGGGAAGTCGAGCTGCTCGTTGCCTGCGCGGGCATTGCCTACCAGAACCTGTTTCAGTACACCGACACCGAGACCTATGATAAGCTCATGGACACCAACGTCAAGGGCGCCTATCTCACCGCCAAGGCACTGCTCTCCGATATGATCACCCGCCGAAAGGGGAGCATCATCTTCATCTCCTCGATGTGGGGAGAGGTGGGCGGCTCATGCGAGGTGATCTATTCGGCATCCAAAGCGGCGCTGATCGGCATGACCAAGGCGCTCGCCAAGGAGGTCGGTCCCTCGGGCATCCGTGTCAACTGCATCTCGCCCGGCGTCATCCTCACCGATATGACCGCGCCGCTCGGCGAAGAGACACTCGCCGAACTTGCCTCCGAAACCCCGCTTTGCCGCAACGGAATACCCGAAGACGTGGCAGATGCGGTTGCTTTTCTTGCCTCTGATAAGGCGTCTTTTATCACGGGACAAATCCTCGGTGTGAACGGCGGAATGGTCGTATAGCAGAACTGACAATATACACAAAGCGACAGGATTATTTTTGGTAAATTCGCAGAAAATCAAAAAAACACTTGCAAACCGAATTAATCTGTGCTATAATCAGTAAAAACAAATCATCCGAGGGGTTATTATGTATTTTGTTTGCGCTATTGTGAATCTGGCAGTCTGCGCTATTATTCTACCGACGGTCGGTTCGGATAGTAATAACGCTTAAAAGTGCTGCTTGAATTCAAAGTGTAAATTGTACATGATTCAGACAATGACGCAATGAAACTATGAAGTCTTACGGTATCTTTTATCCGTAAGGCTTTTCTTATTTTTAACTCCCCATTATGAAAGGAACATCAAAATGTTACTCAGCGGATCGCAAATTTTAATTGAGACTCTCATTGAACAGGGCACCGAGACCGTATTCGGTTATCCGGGCGGTACCGTCCTGAATATTTACGATGAGCTGTACAAGAACTCCGATCGCATCCACCACATCATCACCGCACACGAACAGGGTGCCGTTCACGCCGCAGACGGCTTTGCCCGCGCATCGGGCAAGGTGGGCGTCGTCATCGCCACCTCCGGTCCCGGTGCGACCAACCTCGTCACCGGCATCGCGAACGCTTACCTCGACAGCACACCGATCATCGCCATCACAGGCAACGTGGCAAAGAGCCTGATCGGTCGAGACAGCTTCCAGGAGGTCGACATCAAGGGCATCACCATGCCGATCACCAAGCACAATTTCCAGGTGCAGTCGGTCGACGAACTGGCAGACACCGTCAGAAAGGCGTTCAAGATCGCATCGAGCGGCCGTCCCGGTCCCGTCCTCATCGACATCCCCAAGGACGTACAGCTCGCGACTGCCGATTACACCCCTGCTTCCAAGGTTGAGCAGGACAAGGCTCCCTACGCCTACGAAAGCGACATCGAAACCGCCGTCAAGATGATCGGCGAGGCAAAACGCCCCTACATTTACTGCGGCGGCGGCGTCATCGCAGCGGCAGCGGGTGATGAGATCGCAAAGCTCGCCGACGTCATTGACGCGCCCATCGGCTTCTCGATGATGGGGCTGTCTGCCGTGCCCACCACCTCCCCCAGAGCACTGGGCATGGTCGGTATGCACGGTCACTATGCCGCTACCAAGGCAATGTATGAGTCCGACCTCATCCTCGCGCTCGGCGTTCGCTTCTCCGACCGCGCGACAGGCGACAAGGCTCGCTTTGCGACCGGTGCAAAGATCATCCACGTCGACATCGACAACGCCGAGCTCAACAAAAACATCGGCTGTCACCTCGGCATCACCGCAGACGTAAAGGAAACGGTCAAGCGCATTCTGGACAAGCTCTTCCCCACCACCCATGACGAGTGGCAGGAAAAGGTCGCAGAGTTCCGTACATACGAAAGCGAAAATCAGTATATCCCCAAGGGATCGCTCAGCCCCTATCAGATCATCGACAAGGTGACCGAATACGCGGCAGACGATATGCCGATCGCGACCGACGTCGGTCAGCATCAGATGTGGGCAGCTCAGCGCTGCGAGCTGGTAAATCCCCGCACCTTCGTCTCCTCGGGCGGTCTGGGCACGATGGGCTACGGCATGGGCGCCGCCATCGGTGCGGCAGTCGCTACCGGCAAGCGCACCATCCTCTACACGGGTGACGGCAGCTTCGGTATGAACCTCAACGAAATGGCGACCGCCGTTTCGCAGAAGCTCCCCCTCGTGATCATGCTCATGAACAACGGCGTGCTCGGCATGGTCCGTCAGTGGCAGACCCTCTTCTTCGGTGAACGCTACTCGCAGACTACGCTCGACCGCAAGACCGACTTCGTGGCACTGGCAAAGGCATTCGGCGCCGACAGCTACCGTGCGACCGATGAAGCATCGCTTGACGAGGCACTGAAAAAGGCATTTGCAACCGACGGTCCCGTGCTCATCGAGTGCATCATCGACCGCGACGAGATGGTCATGCCGATGATCCCCCCGAACGGCACGATCACCGATATTCTCGTAAACCTCAAGAACTAAGGAGGAAGGAAAGATGAAAAAGTATATTGTCGGAATGCTCGTCGCCAACGAAGCGGGCGTTCTTACCAGAATCTCCGCCCTCTTTGGCAGACGCGGCTTCAACATCGAATCGCTCACCGTCGGAGAGACCGAAGACCCCGAGCTTTCCCGTATGACCGTCACCTTCACCGGTGATGAGTACACCCGCGATCAGGTCATCCGTCAGGCAGCCAAGTGCGTCGACGTGCAGATCATCAAGGAGCTGCCCGTCGAAAAGTGCATCTCGCGCGAGCTGGTCATCATGAAGGTTGCCACCGACGACGCGAATATGCGCAAGGACGTTATGGATGCGATCGCCGCCTACAAGGCAAAGCAGATCGACTATTCACCCCGCTCAATCGTCGTCGAGCTGACAGGCGAGAGCGCCAAGATCGACGCTTTCATCGAGCTGATGAAGCCTTACGGCATCATGGAGCTCTGCCGTACCGGTACGGTCGCCATGGACAGAGGCATCACCTGCCTCAAATAATCACGGTTGGCACACTTTTTGTGTAAGAACACTCATAAGTGCGTTCATATATTTTATATATTTTAAGGAGAATTTCAAATTATGGCAGCAGTAATGTATTACGAAAAAGACTGTGACCTTTCCCTGCTCGACGGCAAGACCGTTGCGGTAGTCGGCTACGGCTCTCAGGGTCACGCACACGCAAAGAACCTCCGCGACAGCGGCGTGAAGGTCATCATCGGTCTGTACGAAGGCTCTAAGTCGGCTGTTCGTGCAAAGGCAGACGGCTTCGACGTTTACAACACCGAGGACGCTGTAAAAAAGGCTGACATCGTGATGATCCTCGTCAACGACGAGAAGCAGGCGGCTCTCTACAAGAAGTGCATCGGTCCCTTCCTGCGCGAAGGCATGACCCTCTGCTTCGCGCACGGCTTTAACATCCACTTCAAGCAGATCATCGTTCCCGCAAACGTGAACGTGATCATGATCGCCCCCAAGGGTCCCGGACACACCGTTCGTTCGCAGTACGAAAAGGGTCAGGGCGTTCCCTGCCTCGTTGCAGTTGAGCAGAACGCTACCGGCAATGCACACGACATCGCCCTCGCATACGCCCTCGGCATCGGCGGCGCTCGCGCAGGCGTACTCGACACCACCTTCCGTGAAGAAACCGAAACCGACCTCTTCGGCGAACAGGCAGTACTGTGCGGCGGCGTTACCGCTCTGATGCAGGCAGGCTTCGAGACCCTCGTTGAAGCAGGCTACAAGCCCGAAAACGCTTACTTCGAGTGCATCCACGAAATGAAGCTAATTGTTGACCTGATCTTCGAGAAGGGCTTTGCAGGTATGCGCTACTCGGTATCCGATACCGCTGAATACGGTGACTACGTAACCGGTCCCCGCATCATCACCGCTGAGACCAAGAAGGAAATGAAGAAGGTCCTCACCGAGATCCAGAACGGTACCTT
>CAYRQA010000053.1:0-12044 GCA_964426285.1 uncultured Lachnospiraceae bacterium
GTCGAGGACGCCTGTCCCTACAAAGTTATTTGGATTCTTTCCCAATCCGCTTGGTTTACTATTCCTTAATATATTTCTGATACCGTCCGCGGTTCTCTTCATTCAGCAACGCCACCACGCGCACGCGGTCTTCGAGGTATTCGACGTCCTCGACCACCGAGAGCGCATAAAGCTTCGCTACGATGCCCTGCTCATTGAGCGGGATATCGAGCACGCAGAGCTGTTTGCCGCCGAGGGCAAGCATCTCGAGCAGGTCGGTGAGGTGCTCCATACCCCGCCCGTCGAGCGCCGAGATGGCGGCGACGTTCTCCTTGCCCGAGATGTGCGCAGGCAGGTAGAACTGACCGTTCACTTTATCGCATTTGTTGAGCACATAGAGGATCGGCTTGTTCGATGCGCCGAGGTCGAAGATCAGCTTTTCGGTGACCTCAAGCTGACTGTCGGCTTCCTCGTCGGAGGCATCGATGAGAATGAGAATCGCATCGGCGTAACAGACCTCCTCGAGCGTGCTTCTGAAGGCACGGATGAGGTGGGTCGGCAGGTTGCGGATGAAGCCGACCGTGTCGGTGAGCAGGATCTCGCGTCCGCTCGGAAGCTCGAATTTGCGGGTCGTGGGGTCGAGGGTGGCAAAGAGCTTGTCTTCGGCGAGGATGCCCGCGCCCGTGAGACGGTTCAGTAGGGTAGATTTGCCCGCGTTGGTGTAGCCGACGATGGCGACCTTCACGCAATCTGCGCGAGAGCGCTTGGCGCGCTGGGTCATGCGGTTTTCTTCCATCTCCTTGATCTGCGCTTCGAGTGCGGCGATGCGGCGCTGGAGGTGACGGCGGTCGGTCTCGAGCTTGGTCTCACCCGGACCGCGTGTGCCGATGCCGCCGCCCAGACGTGAGAGGGCTGTGCCCTGCCCTGTCAGGCGGGGGATGGTATAGCGAAGCTGGGCGAGCTCGACCTGGAGCTTGCCCTCACCCGAGGTAGCGTGGATGGCGAAGATGTCGAGGATAAGCATCGAGCGGTCGATGACGCGGATGCTCTTCCGCTCGGCTTTATCGGCATCCTCGTTTTTATTGAGCACATCCTCGAGGTTGCGGATCTGCGCGGGACTGAGCTCGCAATCGAAGACGACCAGCTCGACGTCGTTGTTTACGCAAAGGTCTCTCAGTTCGAGGATCTTGCCGCTGCCGATATAGGTGGCAGCGGTGGGGGTCTGACGGTTCTGCACCATTTGAGCGACGAGTGTGCCGCCTGCTGTTTCAAGGAGGCGTTCGAGCTCGTCGAGGGAGACGGCGGCTTCATGCTCGTCGGTGTCGGGTGTGAGCACCGAGACGAGGATGGCGCGCGTCTCTTCTTCGCGTTTAAATAGGTTGTTTTGTTCCATTGAGATTCCTTTCTGATCTTAAGGCTCCGCTTAGAAACCTTTTGAAAAAGGTTTCTAAGAACTTCCAAAACTTTTTAGAAAAGTAATGATAGCTTTGATAAAAAGTTTTGGTCGAGCTTTTTCAAAAGCTCGCGGGTTCCAAGGGCAGCGCCCTTGGTCGCGCTCCGCAGAGCGCGAAACACCTTTGCCTTGGAAGCGATTTCTCTCTTTTGGTTCTTTTAAGCGAACGGGAGGAGCAAGCCCCCCGACTTGCCGCAGGCAATGTCGTCCCTACACGAGTTGGGTGGAGCGCGTTTGTTTCAGCGAGCGGGCGGATATGGAATCCGCCCCTACGGGGTACAGTGGGGATTCACGCCGACAACCGGTAGGGACGACAGCAAAAGGCGAGTGAGGGCAGATGCCGATCACTCGCCTGATAACCGATTCTAAAGAATACTGCTTTGGAGCGTTCGAGAAGCAAAAATTACTTCTGTGCGCCAGCAAGACGGCGCTTGAACTTATCCACACGTCCGCCTGCATCGACAAACTTCTGCTTGCCGGTAAAGAACGGATGGCACTTGGAGCAGATTTCAACGGTCATATCGCCTTTGGTAGAACGGGTCTTAACCTCAGCGCCGCAAGCACATCTGATCGTGCATTCTTTGTATTCGGGATGGAGTCCTTCCTTCATGTTTGTACACCTCATTTTCTTGTAAATCTTTGTTCACAGTGAGATTAATTATAACACACTCATTTTCATTTTGCAATAGGTTTTTTGAATATTTTTTAAAAAATTTCGAAAAGGGTTGCTTTTGACCGTTTCAGATGGTATAATAGGGTCGATATTTATAAAAAATATAATTGAAAGAGGCAATTATGACCAGCACAGCCCTGCTCCGCGAGCTGTCGATCGCGGATAAACAGTATTTTCCGAAAGATAATCGGATCTCATTTTACAATTTTTCCAACATCTGGATGTGGCGCAAGTACGTGCGCTATCAAATTCTGGAGGTTGGTGACATTCCCTGCGTTGTTTGGGGATTAGAGACCGCTCCCGCCGTCATGCTCCCCCGTATCGAGGATGATGCGAAGCTGTATGACACGCTTTGCGAGCTGAAGCGTACCCTCGGTACTCCGCTGACCGTACGACCGCTCGACGGCGCTATGAAAGAGCGGATGGCAAAACTCTTCCCCGATGCTCTATTCACTGACGAGCGCTCGATGCACGACTATATTTACAATGCCGCCGACCTCATTGAACTGTCGGGCAAAAAATACCACGGCAAGCGCAACCACATCAACGCATTCCTCGAAACCCACCCCGACTACCGCTACGTTCGGGTGACCCAGGAAAATCTCGACCTTCTGAGAAGCACCGCCGAGGTGCTCTATAAGAAGGACGACCGTCTGCCCGACGAATATATCGCCATCGGCGAGCTGATCGACCATTTCGGCGAACTGGGACTGAAAGCGGGCATCATTTTCGTCGGAGACGACCCGATCGCCTACTCGATCGGCGAAAAAATGCGCGACGATACGGCACTCATCCACATCGAGAAGGGTGACCGCGACTACCGCGGTGCTTATCCGATGATCAATCAGCTCTTCGCCTCCGATTTCGCCGACTGTGCCTATATCAACCGCGAGGAGGACATGGGCATCGAGGGGCTGAGAAAGGCGAAGCAATCGTATCACCCCGCATTCATGGGAGAATACTGCAGCGCGAAGGTGTAATTTCGCCGTATTCGTAGGGGCGATTCACGAATCGCCCCTACATGAGAGAACGAAATGATAACAAAAACCTCACGCGTCTGCGTGAGGTTTTTGTCGCTGTCAGATCTTTTCCTTGATCTTTGCAGCCTTACCCACTCTCGAGCGGATGTAGTAGAGCTTCGCACGGCGGACTTTACCGCTGCGGATGATGTCTACCTTTTCTACGTTGGGAGAGTGTACGGGGAAGGTCTTCTCTACGCCTACGCCGTAAGCAACACGTCTTACGGTGAAGGTCTCGGAGATTCCGCCGCCCTTCTTAGCGATGATAGTACCCTCGAACATCTGGATACGTTCCTTGTTGCCCTCTTTGATCTTGTTGTGAATACGGACGGTGTCGCCGATATTCAGAGCGGGGACTTCGCTCTTGAGCTGCTCGTTTGTGAAAGCCTTAATCAGATCCATAAGGTTTTCCTCCTTTACGTCATAGAACATTCTTGCGAGCCTGCAGAGGACTGTTCCGTTTTAATTTTGAGCGCATAATTGCACATGCTTTGGTATTATAGCACACTCTTTTGGAAATTGCAATACCTTTTGGAGATTTTTTTGCATGATTTTGGAGGATTATTTCGCAAATACTTAATTGACACACTAAATTGACACACTAAATATGCTCGATGCAATCAACAACTGACCTCACCTGTAAGTAATTGCGCCCCAAGCCCCCCTTATCAAGCGAACAAAGCACTAGAAGTGCGGGCTCGTAATAACCGGAAGTATGAAACCCGTTAGGCAGAGGAATATACATACTGCCATTTTCAACAGTTACAGTAGCACTTCCGCTAATCACCGATGCTTCTCCGACAACATGATACTCGAGCCTGATTTGAGAACCGTTTACTTCGGTAATCGTGATACTGTATACATCATCATTTTCAATCGATGATACATTCCACTCGCCGAGCAGATTGTCATTAAATATCCATCTGGGCTTAGACCACTCCCCCGCACTAAGCAAATACCACTGATCTGAAGAAACATCGTGCTCATACGCGGCTGCGCATGTTGATTTGGATTCGCCGTACTTCTTCTCATTGGTCATCGTAATCTCGACACTGTCTATGTTTGCTGATTTATCATAATTATGCTTCATGGTCACCGAAAGCCCTTCAGTCCCCTCATAATATTCCGATTCTTCCACCAACATTTGAACCACGGAAGCAGGCACACCTTCATCATCATACAATCATGTATAATAAAATTGATTATTTAAGAGCGGAGATATTGTATGAGACCATTAAAAGAAAAGATCAGTATTACCGTGGACAGTGACCTGTTGGAAGTGCTTCGCGTCCAAGCCGAAAAGGATGATCGCTCCCTGTCGCAGTATATCAATCTGATTTTGCGGCAGCATTGCAAGAAAACAGACGAAATGAATAAGAACAAGGAGAGATTTGTCGCAGTATACCACATCTGCCCTCGTAGGGACAGGCGTCCTCGACTGTCCGAAAGCGAGGGATTTGCAGAAATAATAAAAATAAGCGAAAAACCTTCGACGGACAGTCGAGGACGCCTATCCCTACAAGAAAATTGATCGTTTTGTCAACAGAGATGTAGTATAGTGACAATTCTCGCCCCTCATCCGTTCCCTTCGGGGGCGGATTTTCCATTGTAGCCAAAATCATTTCGGCGAAGGGGTCTCCGTCAAAGCAGATTGCAAAAAAATATCCATACAAAGGCATTTTTTCGCGAAAACAGTTTACATTTGGATGAGGTTGTGATATAATAAAGAGGAATTTTCTAAATTCGGAATATTCCAACCCATTTTCTATCCAAAAAGTTTTGAGAAGGGAACGGGATTCGGCTGCGCCGAACCCGGGGAAAACTTTTTCCAAAAGTTTTCCCAGCGAGATAAAATCATGAAATACCTTGTAGTGCTGTGCGACGGCATGGCGGACGAAAAACAGGAAGCGCTCGACGGTAAGACGCCGATGGAAGCGGCAAACAAGCCCACGATGGACTACCTTGCCGCACGCTCGCTCTGCGGCAATGCCCTCGTCACTCCTCCCTCGATGGAGCCCGAAAGCGATACCGCCAACCTCTCCATCCTCTCCTACGACCCGCTGATCTACTCGAACGGCCGCTCCCCCCTCGAGGCGCTCTCGATCGGGCTTGACATGACCGAAACGCAGACCGCCCTCCGCTGCAACATCGTCACCCTCTCGGAAGAAGAGGGCATCGACTACACCGAGCGCACCATCATCGACCACTCGGCGGATGAGATCTCGACCGAGGAGGCAGACGAGCTCATCAAAGCTGTAGAAGCAGCGCTCGGCAATGGCGAGCGCCACTTCTACACGGGCATCTCCTACCGTCACTGCCTGCTCTGGGACAATGCACCTGCCGTGATCGATTTCACCCGTCCGCACAACATCCTCGGACAGGTCATCGGCGACAAACTGCCGACCGATCCCAAACAGGACGGCTACCCCTACTTCGAGCTGATGAAGGCATCCTACGAGATCCTCAATCACCATCCCATCAACGAGGCACGACGTGCGAGAGGACTGCGTCCCGCCAACTCGATCTGGCTCTGGAGCCCCGGCAAGAAGCCCGCACTTCCCTCCTTTTCGGACAAATGGGGGGTTCGCGCAAGCGTGATCTCCGCCGTTGACCTCATCAAGGGCATCGCGATCGGTGCAGGCATCGAATCGATCGACGTCGAGGGTGTCACGGGCAACAAGCACACCAACTTCGCAGGCAAGGGCGAAGCTGCCGTCGATGCCTTCAAGCGTGGGCGAGAATACGTCTACGTCCACATCGAAGGTCCCGATGAATGCGGTCATCAGGGCGATCCAGAGGGCAAAAAGTACTGCATCGAACAGATCGACGAAAAGATTCTGAAGCCCACCCACGAATATCTGATCAAAACAGGCGAAGACTATAAGATCATGGTCCTACCCGATCACTACACCTTCTCTCGCACCAAAGGACACGCAAGAGGTGAAGTTCCCTTTATCCTCTACGACAGCAGATGCGAGGTGCAGGGCATCGACTGCTACACCGAGGACAATTGCAACGCAACGGGGCTTTCGCTCGACAACGGTCCTGCGCTGATGGAACTGATGTTTTCCCCCCAAAAAAGTGCTGAGCTCGCCGCAGACTACGGTGTAAAGCTGAAAAAGCGTGCCTCCGCTTCGACCCTGCTCGACTGGGTAGAGCTGATCGGCTTCTCGCTGATCTTCGTCGTCCTGCTCATGTCCTTTATCGGCAGGCACTCCCCCGTCGTCGGCTCGTCCATGTACCCCACCCTCATCGGAATGCCCACCGCCGCGAGTTCCCCCAGTCAGACAAAATCCGACGGCTACGACGTCCTGCTCATCTCCGATCTCTTCTACTCCCCCCAAACAGGCGACATCGTGATCGTTCAGATGCCAAATGACACCGAGGAGCCCCTCGTCAAGCGCGTGATCGCCACAGGCGGTCAGACGGTGCGCATCCAGTTCGACACCTGGCGCGTCTGGGTCGACGGCGAACTGCTCGACGAGCCCTACGTCAATTACATCAAGGGCGCTTCGATGGCATCCGCTTCCCTCCCCGTCGTCGACGGTGTTTGGGAAGACACCGTCCCCGAAGGACACGTTTTCGTGATGGGCGACAACCGCAACAACTCGAGCGACAGCCGCTCGCTCGGCTATATCGACGAGCGCTGCCTCGTCGGGCGCGTCGTCACCCGCATCGCCCCCATCGACCGCTTCGGCAGCGTGGAATAAATGAATTATATTCGAGGCTCTGGCAGAAACCTTTTTGAAAAAAAGGTTTCTGCACTTCCAAAAACTTTATAAAAGGCGGCAAATACTTGCCGCCCACATGGAGTTTTGAAAATCGCTTGCTTCATTCTGTCGGCGATATAAATTAATTTATCCGTAGGGCAGGGGCTTGCTCCCGCCGCTACGATCGATTCACGGTCGCGATGAAATATGCAATAACCTTTCGACGGATCGCCGAGGACGCCGATCCCTACGGGGTCAGGTGAAAATCCAACGAAAACGGCGGGAGCAAGCCCCCGCCCTACGAAATATATCACAGTCACTTCCCTGCCGACGACATGGTCGTCGGCTTCCAAAAGTTTTTGAAGATTTTCAAGAAACTTTTTTCAAAAAGTTTCTTAAACGGGGTTTGGGGCAAAGCCCCAAATACAACGAGGTTAAATATTTATGCCGTCTAGTATTATACAGTGGTTTCCGGGGCACATGGCGAAGACGAGGCGGATGATGACCGAGTGTCTGCCGCTCGTCGATCTCGTGATCGAGATCCTTGACGCGCGCATTCCGTCCTCTTCGATGAATCCCGAGATCGATAAAATTTGCAAGGACAAGCCGAGGCTCATTCTCATGAGCCGTGCGACGCTTGCCGATCCCAACGCCAGCGCACGCTGGAAGGAATATTTTGCGGCGGCGGGCAGACCTGCGCTCCTCTGTGACTTTGTCACGGGCGCGGGAATGGATCAGCTGCTCCCCACCGTCCGCGCACTGCTCGCTGATAAGCTCGCGCGCTACGAAGCCAAGGGCATGAGCGGCAAGGCACTGCGCGCGATGGTCGTCGGCATCCCCAACGTGGGTAAGTCGTCCTTCATCAACAAGTGCAACGGTGCAAAAAAAGCCAAGGTCGAGAACCGCCCCGGCGTCACCGTTGACAAGCAGTGGGTCAAGACCCCCTACGGGCTCGAACTGCTCGATATGCCGGGCGTGCTTTGGCCCAAATTCGAGGACGTGAGGGCAGGCGAAAACCTCGCCATCACGGGTGCGATCAAGAACGACGTGCTCAACCTCGACGAGATCGCAGTGCTCCTCTGCTCAAGACTGCGCGCATTTGCACCCGACCTGCTCTGCGCACGCTACAAGCTCGAGCGCGAGGAGATCGAAGCGCTCGAGGACTGGCAGGTATTCGAAGCGATCGGTGCAAAGCGCGGAATGCTCATTCGCGGCGGCGAGGTCGACTATGACCGCACCTCGCGGATGCTGCTCGACGAGTACCGCTCGGGTAAGATCGGACGGGTCACGCTCGAACTGCCCCCGAAGGAGGGCTGATATGCCGAGCTACGAATTTGAAAATGCCGCCCTCGCCGAAGGCTTTGCAGTAATCGCGGGCACGGACGAGGCAGGTCGCGGACCGCTCGCAGGTCCGGTCTACGCCGCCGCGGTCATCCTGCCGAACGGGCTCGAGATCGAAGGGCTCAACGATTCAAAGAAAATTTCCGAAAAGAAACGCGAAAAGCTCTTTGATGAAATATGCGAAAAAGCCATTTCCTACGGCATCGCTTCGGCATCGGTCGAGGAGATCGACGAGCTCAATATTCTCAATGCTTCTCAGCTTGCTATGCGCCGTGCGGTCGCTCTGCTCGACCCTGCACCCGATCTGGTGCTCGTCGACGGCAACGTAGCACGCGAATTCACAATGACCGCCCGTCCGATCGTCAAAGGAGATTCGCTCTCGATGTCGATCGCGGCGGCATCGATCCTCGCCAAGGTCAGCCGTGACCGCGTGATGGTCGAGCTGGACAAGCAATACCCCGTCTATCAATTCTTGAAGCACAAGGGCTACTCCACGCCGCTTCACATGAATCTCGTGCGCGAGCACGGTCCTTCACCCGTCCACCGCAGAACCTTTCTCAAATTTCTAAACAAATGAGCGGCGAAAACAGACGCGCCTTCGGCTATGCCTGTGAAAATGCCGCCGCCGACTACCTCGAAGGCAAAGGCTACACGATCGTCTGCCGCAACTTCACGGTAAAGGGCGGCGAGATCGATCTGATCGCCGAAAATGATGCGCAAATTCTCTTTGTCGAGGTGAAAGGACGCACCGAAAGCCCGAATTTGCAAAAATACGGTCGTCCCGCTTCGGCGGTCACCTCGCAGAAACAGCAACACCTCATCTTCGCCGCACAAGCCTATCTGCGCAGTCATAAATGCACCAAAAAGCCGCGCATGGACGTGATCGAGGTCTACGTTCAGCCGTATGAGGGCTGTTTTGCCCTGCGTTTCAAGCATTTTCCGAACGCTTTCGGCGCAAATAAGTGACAGACTGCGATTTTGTCGATATAATCATATTGGGGCTTTGCCCCAAACCCCATTTAGGGAACTTTTTGCGAAAAAGTCCCCTAAAAACCCTCAAAAACTCCGAAATACGCTTGTAAATTGATGCGTTTTACCGATCCGTTTTGGAAAGCGTAGGTTTTTCGACAAGCTGCTCTACATATTCCGAAAGGCAGGGCATTTTTATGAAAAAGATCCTTCTCATCGCAACGGGCGGTACCATCGCATCGAAGCCTACCGAAAACGGGCTCGCCCCGCAGATCACGTCGGAGGAGCTCCTCGGATTTGTACCCGAGATCCCCGAGCTCTGCACCGTCGATGCCCTCGGACTCATGAACATCGACAGCACCAACATCACCTGCCGCCACTGGCTTGCCATTGCAGACAAGATCGAGCAGTGCTACGATGCCTACGACGGCTTCATCATCACCCACGGCACCGATACGATGGCGTATACCGCCGCTTCGCTCTCCTATCTCATTCAGCAGAGCCCAAAGCCGATCGTGCTCACCGGCTCGCAACGATCGATCTACGAGCGCGACAGCGACGCACGGAGCAACCTCATCTCGGCATTCATCTACGCCGCCGACGAGCGTGCCTGCGGGGTCAAGATTGTCTTCAACCACAAGGTCATCCTCGGCACACGCGCCCGCAAGCTGCGCACCAAGTCCTACAATGCCTTTTCATCGATCGACTTTCCCGAGATCGCCCGACTCAGAGACGGCAAGGTGTATTATTATATTGAAGAAAGCTACTCGGGCCAGCCGATCTTTTATCACTCGCTCAACCCCCGCGTATTTGTACTGAAGCTCATTCCCGGTGTCGATCCGTCGATCATTCGCTATGCCGCAGGGCATTATGACGCGCTGATCATCGAATCCTTCGGCGTCGGCGGTCTGCCCGGCTATGACGATGCTTCTTTTGACGATGCGCTCTCTGCTTTTCTCGAAACGGGCAAGCCGATCGTCATGACCACCCAGGTGCCCCACGAAGGCTCCGACATGGAGGTTTACGAGGTCGGACAGGTCGCCAAAGCGCGCTTCGACCTCATCGAAGCCTACGACATGACCCTCGAGGCGATCGTTACCAAGCTCATGTGGATCCTCGCCGAGACGAACGACCGCGACGAGATCAGGGCGCGCTTCTATACGCCGATCGCGCACGATCTGCTCTTTTGGGACGGTGCGATCAACTGACCCTTTTTATCTTGTATGAGCGTCGAAGCCGCCGTTCCGAGCGAATGGCGCTTCGGCTTGATCATAAATATTCTTTATTTGAGGTATAATAGAATGAATTACATCAGCACTCGCGGAGGCTCTGCTCCCGTTTCGTCTGCCGTTGCCATCAAGCAGGGACTTGCACCCGACGGCGGTCTTTATCTGCCCGAATCGATCCCCGCACTGAGCGCAGAGCTCCTCTCCTCGCTCACTTCGATGGATTATCCCCACAGAGCGACCGAGATCCTCTCGCTCTTCCTCACCGACTACACCAAGGAAGAGCTCCTCGCTGACTGCACAGCCGCTTACAGCGAACGCTTCCTCCCCGAAGCCGCACCTTTGAAGGTGCTCAGCAGTGAGCTGTCGGTGCTCGAGCTCTGGCACGGTCCGACCTGCGCCTTCAAGGATATGGCGCTCCAGCTCACCCCCCGTCTGCTCTCGCGTGCACTTGTGAAGACGGGCGAAAAGCGCACCGCCCTCATCCTCGTTGCCACCTCGGGTGACACGGGCAAGGCGGCACTCGACGGCTTCTGTGACATTCCGCAGACCGCCATTCAAGTGTATTACCCCGAAAAGGGCGTATCTGCCGCTCAGAAGCGCCAGATGATCACGCAGGAAGGCTCTAACGTCGACGTCGTTGCGATCAGCGGTCACTTCGACGATGCCCAGAGCGGTGTCAAGCAGATCTTCGGAAGTTCCGAGACTGCCAAGGCGCTCGACGCACAGAACACCTTCCTCTCGTCGGCAAACTCGATCAACTGGGGACGTCTCGTGCCTCAGATCGCCTACTACGTCTCGGCTTACTGCGATCTCGTGAACGCAGGTGGCGTGAAGATGGGCAACAAGGTGAATTTCACCGTTCCGACGGGCAATTTCGGCAACATTCTCGCAGGCTTCATTGCGAAAAAGATGGGACTGCCGATCGGCAAGCTGATCTGCGCATCAAACGCGAACAACGTACTGACCGACTTCTTCGCAACAGGCGTCTACGACCGCAACCGTCCCTTCCACGTCACCCTCTCGCCTTCGATGGATATTCTCATCTCCTCCAACCTCGAGCGTCTGCTCTGCATGATGGCAGGTCCCGAAAAGACCAAGGCATGGATGGAATCGCTCGCTTCGAGCGGTCGCTATGAGCTCGACGGCGAGACCTTTGCGATGATCGCCGAGCATTTCGCGGGCGACTACGCTTCGGAGGAGGCTTGCCTCGACCGCATCGCATCGGTTTGGTCGCGCTTCGGCTACCTCATCGACCCGCACACCGCCGTTGCAATGACTGCTGCTGAGCGCTATCTTGCCGATCCCGCCGACAGTGCGCCGATGATCGTCGTTTCGACTGCATCGCCCTACAAGTTCACTCCCGCCGTTGCCAAGGCGCTCGGTCTGCCCGACGTCGACAGCGAGCCCGCCCGCTTTGAGCAGGTCGGTGCATTCACGGGTACGGTCGCACCTGCTCCGCTGACCGAGGTCTACTCGAAGCCCGTCCGCTTCGAAGGCTGCATCGAGCCCGCGGCGATGACCGAAACGGTACTCAGCTTTGCTGCGAAGCTGAATAAGTAATTAATCGTATTTGGGGCGCTGCCCCACCCCCCGGCAGGGGCTCTCCCCCTGCACCCGGTCGCTTTCTTGAAAGAAAGCGACGCAAAGAACTTTATTAAGGGCGACGAATAC
>CAYRQA010000054.1:0-11814 GCA_964426285.1 uncultured Lachnospiraceae bacterium
GATTAAATGAGGTAAAAACTATGGCACTTTACAGTGAAAAAGTAATGGATCATTTCCGCAATCCCCGCAATGTGGGCGTGATCGAGGACGCAGACGGTGTCGGCGAGGTCGGCAACGCCAAATGCGGCGATATTATGAAGATCTATCTGAAGATCGAAAATGACGTCATCGTCGACGTTAAGTTCGAGACCTTCGGTTGCGGCAGTGCGATCGCATCGAGTTCGATGGCGACCGAGCTGATCAAAGGCAAGCCTCTTTCCGAGGCGTTGGCGCTCACCAATAAGGCGGTCGTCGAGGCACTTGACGGTCTGCCCGCGCATAAGCTGCACTGCTCGGTGCTTGCTGAAGAAGCGATCAAGTCTGCACTCAAGGATTACTATGACAAAAACGGCATCGCATACGATCCCATGGATTTCCCCGATTGCGAAAGCTGCGGACACTGTCACTGATATGAGTAGAAGAAAAGCACTGATTGCGATGAGCGGGGGGGTCGATTCCTCCCTCGCGGCAAAGCTGACCGTCGACCGTGGGTTCGACTGCATCGGCTGCACCATGAAGCTCTACGAAAACGAAGATGCGGGCATCGAGCGCTCGCGCACCTGTTGCTCGCTCGATGACGTCGAGGACGCTCGAAGCGTTGCTTATAAGCTGGGAATGCCCTTCTACGTATTTAATTTCACCGATTCCTTTCGCGACACAGTGATCCGAAGGTTTATCGACAGCTACGAAAAGGGGATCACCCCCAATCCCTGCATCGATTGCAATCGCTACATGAAGTTTGATAAGCTCTACGAGCGTGCTAAGATCCTCGGCTGCGACTATATCGTGACCGGACACTACGCAAGGATCGAGGAAGCAGACGGCAAGTTTTTGCTCAAGAAAGCACTCGATGAAACGAAGGATCAGAGCTACGTGCTCTATTCGATGACGCAGGAACAGCTTGCGCACACCCTTTTTCCGCTCGGCGGCATGAGAAAGACCGAGGTGAGAGAGATCGCCGAGCGAAGCGCTTTCGTCAACGCCGCAAAGCCCGACAGCCAGGACATCTGCTTCGTGCCGAACGGCGATTACGCTCATGTGATCGAACTGCACACAGGAAAGAGCCCTGTGCAGGGCAATTTCGTTGACAAGCAGGGCAATATACTCGGCAGACACAAGGGGATCATTCACTATACCATCGGACAGCGAAAAGGACTGGGTATTTCCTCCTCCGAGCCGTTGTACGTCTGCAAGATCTGTCCCGAGAGCGGCGACGTGCTGCTCGGATCGAATGACGACCTGTTCAGCAGAGAGGCGGAGGTTGCCGATTTCAACTGGATCAGCGGAGAAGTGCCGAAGGGTGAATTTCGTGCCAAGGCAAAGATCCGCTACCGCCAGAAGGAGCAGTGGGCAACGGTCATCCCTCAAGGCGACGAAGGCGTTCGTATCGTCTTTGATGAGCCGCAGAGGGCGATCACGCCCGGGCAGGCGGCTGTACTGTACGACGGTGATGTCGTGCTCGGCGGCGGCAGGATCGTCTGACGGTCCTGTTTGTAACCAATGGAATATGGTCATGAGTTTTGAAAAAGGAGTTTACAGAATATGTTGATCTCAACCAGAGGCAGATATGCACTGCGTGTACTGATCGATTTGGCGGAGCATAATGACGGCAAATACATTCCGATGAAGGACGTAGCCGAGCGCCAGAATATCTCCCTGAAGTATCTGGAACGAATTTTGCCCGTACTTACCCAAAACAAGCTGGTGATCGGGCAGCATGGCAAGGGCGGCGGCTACCGTCTGAGCAGATCGCCCGACGAGTATACGGCAGGGGAGATCCTTCGTCTGACAGAGGGCAATCTCGCACCCGTTTCCTGCCTTGAATGCGATGCCGAGCCCTGTGAACGTGCCGCTGAATGCAGAACGCTCGAAATGTGGTCGAAATTTTATCAAATGACCAACGATTATTTTGACAATATCACGATCGCCGACCTTATGAAAACAGGGCACACAAACGATTATGTGATTTAAGCGTGTAGAAAGGACGGCAATAATGAAGAAGTGCATACTCTTTCTTCTGTTATCCCTCTTTCTGTTGCTGCCCGCCTGCGCATCCGAGCCGAGCGATCTTACCTATGTGTATACCTTTACCGATTCGCTCGAAAGGGAAGTGCACCTGACCTCTTATGAGAAAACAGCCGTTGTTTCGGGCAGTCTCGCCGAGATATGGTCGATTGCGGGCGGTGAGCTTTACGGCGTCACAAACGACGCCTACGACGAAGCGCATTCGCTTGAGCTCTCCGATGACGTAAAGAATTACGGCGACGTAAAGAATCCCTCGATCGAGCGGATCATCGCAGACGGCGTGGATTTTGTCATCCTGTCAAGCACGATCGCAGGTCACCTGAAGCTCGAGCATACGCTTGAAGCGGCGGGCATAACGGCTGCCTATTTTGACGTGGAGCATTTTGCGGACTACCTTAAGATGCTTAAAATCTGTACCGATATTACGGACCGCAGTGACCTGTATACCGAGAAGGGCGAAGCGATCGGCGCGAAGATCGATGCCGCACGCTCGCTTGCAGAGGGACAGCCATCTCCCTCGATCTTACTGCTGAGAGCCTATTCGACGGGCATCAAGGCAAAGGGCGGCGACAATATGACCGGTGGGATGCTCGCCGATCTGGGTACTGTGAACATCGCTGACAGCGAGACCTCTCTGCTCGAGGAGCTCAGTCTTGAAGCGATCGTGCGTGCCGATCCAGCATTCATTTTCATCACGACGATGGGCGATGAAGAGGCGGCGCTTGCAAGGTATGAAGCAGATCTGGCATCCAATCCCGCATGGCAGTCGCTTACGGCGGTCAAAAACGGCAACGTACATATTTTGCCGAAGGATCTCTACCATTATAAGCCGAACGATCGATGGGATGAAGCATACGAACATCTTGCGGAGATTCTCTATGAAACTGAATAAATCGACGTGGAACCGTCTGCTGATATGCTTTGGACTGCTGATCGTTTCGGTAGCAGTCGGCATATGCGCAGGTGCGGTTCCGATCAGACCGACCGAGCTCATTTCCGATCTCTTGACTGTCGGTCATTCTCAGAATGAGCGCATCATTCTCTATATCAGACTGCCGCGGATCGTGGCGACGCTCCTTGCGGGTGCCGCACTGGCAGTTTCGGGTGCGATCATACAGGCGGTGCTCGGAAATCCGCTTGCGGCACCGAATATTATCGGCGTAAATGCAGGCGCGGGGCTCTTTACCGTGCTCTGCATAGCGATCTTTCCGACGGCGGTGAAGCTGCTTCCCGCCGCCGCTTTTTTAGGCGCACTCTTTGCGCTTCTGATCGTCTACGCCATCTCCAAAAAGACAGGTGCTTCCCGCATGACCATCGTGCTCACGGGTGTGGGCGTTTCCAGCCTGCTCAATGCCGTCATCGATACGGTGACCACCCTCTATCCCGATGCGCTGATGGGCATTGCTTCCTTCAAAGTGGGGGGCGTTGCGGGCGTTACAATCGATGCCCTCTTTCCGGCGTGGATTTTTATAGTCGTCGGCATTTTGGCGGCACTGCTCTTCAGTCACGATCTCGATGTCCTCTCACTCGGTGAAAACACAGCGAAGAGCCTCGGGATGAACGTAGGTGCTGTCCGATTCGGCTTTCTCGCAATCGCGGCGATTCTCGCAGGCTCGGCGGTCAGCTTTGCAGGACTGATCGGATTTGTTGGGCTGGTCGTGCCGCATATCTCCCGCAAAATCGTAGGAAATTCGGAAAATACCGCGGTGTTGCCTGTTTGCACATTGATCGGAGCCGCTTTTTTGACCCTTTGCGACACACTTGCGCGGACGCTGTTTGCACCGTACGAGCTGCCGCTCGGAATCGTCGTTTCCTATATCGGCGTGCCCTTCTTCATCTGGCTGCTCATGCGCAAGAAGGGAGGCATACACAGTGATTGAACTCAAAAAGGTCGGCGGCGGCTACGGAAAACACAGAGTAATTACCGATGTCAGTGCGCAATTTGAGAGCGGTGAGATCACCTCGCTGGTCGGTGCGAACGGCTGCGGAAAGAGCACACTGCTGATGATGTGCGCCGGGCTGCTGCCGCTCTCGGAGGGAAGCGTATTGCTCGACGGAGAGCCGCTTTCTGCGCTCTCGCGGAACACGATCGCCAAGCGCATCTCGTATCTGGGACAAACGAAGAATGCAGGCAGCCTGTCGGTGCGTGCGCTCGTCTCGCACGGGCGCTTCCCCTATCTCGGCTATCCGCGCAAATATTCGGCGGCAGACCGTGAGAAGATCGACGAAGCAATGGTGCTTGCAGGTGTTGCCGATCTTGCCGATCGCATGGTCAACGAGCTGTCGGGCGGTCAGCAGCAGCGAGTGCGCATTGCCATGATGCTCGCGCAGGACACCGAGACCCTCCTGCTTGACGAACCGCTGACCTATCTCGACATCAGCCACCAGCTTGAACTGATGGAGCTGATCGCAAGCCTGCGATCGATGGGTAAAACGATCGTCACGGTCATGCACGATCTGAACCTCGCCCTGACCTACTCGGACAAGGTGGCAGTCATGGAGCAGGGAAGAATCACAGCCCTCGACAGCCCCGATCGCATCGTGAAGTGCGGCGCGCTTGAGTGCGCACTCGGCGTGAAAGCGGCGTATTCGGAAGAAGCGGGGCAGTATTTCTTCAAAATGATACAGGGCTAATGATATCTTGTAGGGGCCGACGTCCTCGACGCCCCGAAAACGAATGGGTAGCTGTTATAATGGAATACGCGCAAATCCTACGAACGGGACGTCGAGGGCGCCGTCCCCTACGGGCACTTGCTCAATTTTCTCACCAGCCATGCTTGCATGGCTGGTTTTTTGCGCCCAAATGTGCATAATGACCAAACCGACGTTTGCGTAATTGTCATTATTGTGCAAAATGCGCTTTTGGGAAAATTTTCAAAAACCTATTGACAAAGTAGGTGATTCATGCTATAATCATACCAACCTACCGAGTAGGTAATAAATTCCAGGAGATGCGATATGGAACACGTCTTTCTAAAACTCGTGAGAGCAAACTTTCGCTTTGGTCGATGTAGGATGCGAATGCGTTGAGCATGGCTATTTATCTTTGAACAAACAAATATATGAACCTACAAATTATCATAACGAAAGAGGAACAAATCATGAAACACAGATTTTTGAATATAGCATTGGCAGCATCGGTACTTCTGACAAGTGTGGCAGGCTTCACCGCTTGCGCTTCGGATGACGAGAACAAGGACGGCAAGATCACCTTCACCAACGTCTCCTACGACCCAACCAGAGAACTCTATGAGCAGTACAACAAAGTCTTTGCCGAGTACTGGAAGGAGAAGACCGGACAGGAAGTTGAATTCGTACAGTCGCACGGCGGTTCGGGCAAGCAGGCGCTCGAAGTTGCCAACGGGCTCGAAGCCGACGTTGTCACCCTTGCACTCGAGTATGATGTCAACGCAGTCCGCGACGCAGGTCTGATCGAGGACGGCTGGGTCAGCGAATTCGCCAACGACAGCGCACCCTACACCTCGACCATCGTCTTCCTTGTAAGAAAGGGCAATCCCAAGAACATTCAGGACTGGGATGACCTGACCCGAGAAGGTGTCGGTGTCATCACCCCCAACCCCAAGACCTCGGGCGGCGCAAGATGGAACTACCTCGCGGCATGGGCATACGCCGATCAGCTCTACGACGGGGACGAAGCAAAGGTAAAGGAATTCATCGGCAAGCTCTTCGCGAACGTGCTCGTACTTGATTCGGGCGCAAGAGGCTCGACGACCACCTTCGTTGAAAACGGTCAGGGCGACGTCCTCCTCGCATGGGAGAACGAAGCCTTCCTCTCGATCAAGGACTACCCCGACGACTACGAGATCATTACCCCCAGCATCAGCATCCTTGCACAGCCCTCGGTCGCGATTGTTGATGAGGTCGTCGATGACCACGGCACCCGCGAGCTTGCAACCGAATATCTGAACTACCTCTACTCGGACGTTGCACAGCGCATCGCAGGCGACAACTTCTACCGTCCCTCCAATCAGACCATCCTGCAGGAATACGCTGATGTCTTCGATCTCGATCTCAACCTTGTCACTATCAACGATTTCGGCGGTTGGGAAGAGGCACAGAATAAACACTTCGCCGACGGCGGTGTGTTCGACCAAATCTACGAACAGTAATTTTTAAGTAAGTGAGCATTTGAAATGAAAAAGGCTAAAAAGAGAGTAATTCCAGGATTCGGGCTGTCGATGGGTGTAACGCTGTCGATACTGAGCATCGTTGTGCTCATCCCACTCGCATCGCTCGTGATCTATACCGCACAAATGGATATAGGCGAGATCATCGCTACGCTCACGAGAAAAAGAGTGCTCGCAAGCTTTGAAGTCAGCTTCTTAACAGCATTGATCGCTTCGGCGATCAATGCTGTAATGGGAGTGATCCTTGCCTGGGTACTGGTCAGATATGATTTCCCATTCAAACGCTTACTCGACGGAATGATCGAGCTCCCCTTTGCACTGCCCACCGCAGTTGCGGGCATTGCGCTTACATCGCTGACCGCCGATACGGGACTGATCGGCGGCTTTTTTGCAAAATTCGGCATCAAGATCGCCTATACAAGGATCGGAATCACCATCGCGCTCGTCTTTATCGGCATCCCCTTTGTGGTCAGAGCGGTCCAACCCGTGCTCGAAAAGCTCGATCGGACCTACGAAGAGGCGGCAGAGGTGTTGGGTGCAAGCTGCACCAAGATATTTTGGAAGGTCATCTTCCCCGAGCTGAGACCGGCGCTCTTTACGGGCTTCGGACTCGCCTTCGGCAGATGCCTCGGAGAATACGGCAGCGTCGTCTTCATCGCGGGCAATCAGCCCTTCGAGACCGAGATCACCCCGCTGATCATCATGGCTGAGCTGCAGGAATACGATTACGCCAGCGCAACTGCGATCGCACTTGTCATGCTGCTTGCGGCATTCGCGATCCTCTTTTTGGTCAATCTCATTCAAATCAGAAGCGCTAAGAAACTGAAAGGGGGCAACTGAGATGCCTAAACAGTCAAAAGGATCCAAGGCAGTGAAATGGATCCTCATCGGCGTTAGCTTCCTCTTCGTCTTCCTCATGCTGGTCCTGCCCCTCATCACAGTCATCACCGAATCGCTCAAACAAGGCTGGGCAGTCTATCTCGAAGCGGTCACAGACGAGTACACCGTCAAAGCCATCCTCCTCACCGTCGAAGCCACCGTGTGCGCCGTCGCGATCAACACGATCTTCGGACTATTTGCGGCATGGGCGCTCACCAAGTTCCATTTCAGAGGCAAGAAGTTGCTCGGCACGCTGATCGACCTGCCCGTCACCGTCTCGCCGATCATCGCGGGTCTGATCTTCGTGCTCACCTTCGGACGGCAGAGCCCGATCTACCCGCTCCTGCAGGAACTTGACATCAAAATCGTCTTCGCAGTGCCGGGCATCATCCTCGCTACCATCTTCGTTACCTTCCCCTTCATTTCGAGAGAGCTCATCCCCGTGCTCGAAGCACAGGGCAGAGACGAAGAGGAAGCCGCGGCGCTCATGGGCGCAAAAGGGCTGACCATCTTCAGAAAAATCACATTCCCGCATATCAAATGGGCATTTCTTTACGGTGTCGTGCTTTGTGCGGCAAGAGCGATGGGTGAATTCGGCGCCGTATCGGTGCTCTCGGGTCATCTGCGCGGCAAAACGAACACACTTCCGCTTCACGTGGAGATCCTGTTCAACGAGTTCAAGTATGTGCCCGCCTTTGCGGTATCTTCGATACTGGTGATGATGGCGGTCCTCATTCTGATCATCAGAAGCATTGTGGAAACCATTGGAAAGAGAGATACGAAAAATGTACGTTGAACTGAAACATATCAATAAGCATTTCGGCAATTACAAAGCATCGGACGACGTCAGCTTCGGCATAGAGAAGGGCAAGCTGATCGGTCTGCTCGGACCGAGCGGCAGCGGAAAAACGACCATTCTCCGCATGATCGCGGGACTGGAGATCCCCGACAGCGGTGAGATCGTCATCGACGGCAAGGTCGTCAACAATATCCGCGCAGGTGAGCGCGGCATCGGCTTCGTCTTTCAGAACTACGCGCTATTTCGCTATATGACTGTCTATGATAACATCGCATTCGGCTTGAAGGTGCTGAAAAAGGATAAATCCTTTATCAAAGAGCGGGTAACCGAGCTGATCAAGCTGATCGGGCTCGAGGGACTGGAAAAGCGATATCCCAGTCAGCTTTCGGGCGGTCAGCGCCAGCGAGTGGCATTTGCCCGTGCACTTGCGCCCAATCCGCAGCTGCTCCTGCTCGATGAGCCCTTTGCCGCCATCGACGCAAAGGTCAGACAGGAGCTGCGAAGCTGGCTCAAAGAGATGATCTCAAAGCTCGGCATCACCAGCATCTTCGTCACGCACGACCAGGACGAAGCGATCGAGGTCGCGGACGAGATCGTTATTACCAATAAAGGGCGCGTCGAGCAGATCGGTTCACCCGCAGAGGTCTACCGTACCCCTAAGACTGCTTTTACGGCATCCTTCTTCGGACAGCCGTCGATCATCTCCGATTACGGCAGGTTCAGTACCTTCGAAGAGATCGAGGGTGCTTCGAACGCCATCGTTCGTCCCGAATTTGTAAAGATCACCAAGAAAAACGAGTTTCAGAAATACAAAAGCTCGGTTTCCGAAGGCATTGTCGAACGAACAGCCTTCAGAGGCAACAGTATCGAGCTTGCGGTCAGGGTCAATGACGTCTTGCTCACCGCCAGACGCTCATTTGATGAGCCGATCGTAGAGGTCGGTGAGACGGTCGACGTCTTTGTCTACCGAATGTTCGTCACCGTTGGGGATGATGCGCATCTGCTTGAGAACAAGGCGCTCATCGAAGAATCGGTCTTCATCTGAGCCGTTTTACTTGTCAAAAACGCGAATAAAGGATTGGTACGCATATGAAATTCAATACAGCTTTGCTGCACGAGCGCTTTAACGGCGACCCTGCAACCGGCGCTACGCTTACACCTATCTGTCAGTCAAGCTCATTCGCACAGCCCTCGGCAGAGAGGCTCGAAGCGGTATTTAACAACAAAGCGCCCGGCTATGCCTATACACGCATCAGCAACCCGACGATCGATGCATTTGAGAGGCGCATTGCGGCGCTTGAGAAGGGAATCGGTGCCCTCGCCTGCGCATCGGGGATGGCGGCGGTGACCATGTCACTGCTCAACATCTTGCAGGCAGGCGACGAGATCATCGCTTCCTCGAGCCTGTTTGGCGGTACGATCGATCTTTTCGGTGACCTGAAGGCATTCGGTATCCACACCGTATTCACCGACGAGGTTACCGTCGAAAGCCTCGATGCACTGATCACCGACAAGACCAAGGCGGTCTTCACCGAGCTGATCGGCAACCCGAAGCTAAACGTGATCGATCTGAAAGCAGTCACAGCCTTCCTCCACAGCCGCTCGATCCCGCTCATCCTCGACAGCACCACGGCGACGCCCTACCTCATCCATCCCTTCGACTACGGTGCCGATATCGTAGTCCATTCATCCTCCAAATACATCAACGGCAGCGGCAATGCCATCAGCGGCGTGATCGTAGACAGCGGCTCTTTCAAATGGGATATGGAGCGCTACCCCGGTCTTGCCCCGTACCAAAAATACGGGAAGTTCGCCTATCTTGCCAAGCTCAGAGGCGGCATATGGCGCAACGTCGGTGCCTGTTTAGCACCGATGAATGCCTACCTCAATATGCTCGGGCTCGAAACACTCGGACTTCGAATGGAGCGACTTTGCGAAAATGCACGGAAGCTGGCAACCTATCTGCAAAGCCTTCCCGAAGTGGAGGTCAACTATCCCGCACTGCCCGATAATCCCTACTATTCTCTCGTACAGAACCAGTTCGGCGGAAAGGGCGGTGCGATCCTCACACTCAGAGCGGGCAGCAAAGAGAAGGCGGTCAGTCTCATCAATCATCTCCGATATGCGACCATCGCCACCAACATCGGCGACGTCCGCACGCTGGTCATCCATCCCGCGAGCACGATCTACGCACACAGCACCGAAGAGCAGAAGCAAAGCGCAGGGGTATACGACGACACCATACGCATCAGCGTCGGGATCGAGGATATCGACGATCTGATCGCCGATTTCAGACAGGCGATCGAACAAATGCAAACTACGGAGGACACACATGGCAGTTGATTACGCAACCCTGAAAAAAGGCGGCTTCATGCGCCAAAAGCAAAAGAATAACTTCTCCCTGCGGCTGAGAGTGGTGGGCGGCAATCTGACCGCTGCACAGCTTGCCAAGATCGCCGAGGTGGCAGAGAAATTCGGCGACGGACACGTTCACCTCACCTCGCGGCAGAGCGTCGAGATCCCCTTCATCAAGCTCGAACAGGTCGAGGAGGTCAAGGCGGCGCTCGCCGAGGGCGGCGTCGAACCGGGGGTCTGCGGACCGAGGGTGCGCACCATCACCGCCTGTCAAGGACAGGAGATCTGCCCGAGCGGATGTATCGATACATACACGCTCGCCAAGGAGCTCGATGATCGCTATTTCGCACGCGAACTCCCTCACAAGTTCAAGTTCGGCATCACTGGCTGTCAGAACAACTGTCTGAAGGCAGAGGAAAACGACCTCGGTATCAAGGGAGGCATCAAGGTCAGCCCGGTCGAGGACAAGTGCATCAGTTGCGGCGTTTGCGTCAAAGCCTGCCGCACGAATGCGATCGAGCTCACAGACGGCAAGATCACGCTTGACGAGGGCAAATGCAACTTCTGCGGCAGATGCGTGAAAGCCTGTCCGACCGACGCATGGGACACGGTGCACGGCTATATCGTCTCCTTCGGCGGTATCTTCGGCAACAGCATCAGCAAGGGCGAGGCGATCATCCCCTTCATCGAGGATAAAGAAAAGCTGCTCGCCGTCTGCGATGCGACGATTATCTTCTTTGCAGAGCACGCCAAGGCGGGCGAGCGCTTCAAATTCACCCTCGACCGCGTAGGCAGAGACAAATTCGAAGAGAAAATTCTGGAGGTTTACAATGGCTGAACTTGAATATACCATTGACGATTCGGTCGACATCACCGACGTGGTCTGCCCGACGACCTTCGTCAAGGCGAAGGTGGCACTCGAAGAGCTCGACGAGGGACAGATCCTCGCGGTCAGAATGAACGACGGAGAGCCCGTCCAAAATGTTCCCCGAAGCATCAAGGAGGAGGGACATCAGATCCTGAAGCTCATCGACAACGCCGACGGCACATACACCCTCATCGTAAGGAAGGTCGGTGATTGAGATGGCTCTGCGTGTAAACAGTGACAGCTTCGCATCCGAAGTGCTGAGTGCCAATGTGCTCACCCTTGTAGACTTTTACTCAGACAGTTGCGTGCCCTGCAAGCGCCTTTCCCCCGTCCTTGCCGAGATAGAGGAGCAGTACGCGGGTGAAGTAAAGCTCGTGAAGGTCAATATCAACTTCGACGCATCGCTTGCCGAGCAGTATGAGGTACAGTCTGTGCCCACGCTCATTTTTTTCAAGGGCGGGGAAGAGATCGCAAGACTGAACGGTTCGCTCAAAAAGGGCGAGATCACCGAAAATATCGAAAAACTCAAATAAGGAGAACTTTTGTCATGAAAATCACAGTTGCAGGTGTAAAAAAAGAGGTAAAAGACGGGCTGACCGTCGCTGAGCTGATCGCAGACGAGAAGGTCGAGACCCCCGAATACGTCACGGTCACCATCAATGACGACTTCGTTGAAAGCGGCGCATTCGAGAAGACTGTGC
>CAYRQA010000055.1:0-11411 GCA_964426285.1 uncultured Lachnospiraceae bacterium
GCGTAACTTTTTCAAAAAGGGTTGTCTCAAATCGTCTTTGAGGCAGCCCTTTTTTGTACAGGAGAATAAATCATGTCTAAAAAACGTCTCCATTCACGCATCGTCAGCCTGACCTCCCCGCTTTGTGCGCTCCTGCTGACCTTCTCACTGCTCCTTCCCTATGCGCCGCTACACGCCGCCGAATCGCCCGAGCCCGATCCGACCGCAAACAGTGAAATGCCCTCCGATGCCTATGTCTGGAGCGGCGAGATCTCCTTCGGCTTTGCTTCGGGCAGCGGCGGCCGCTACGATCCCTACCTGATCGAGC
This sequence comes from uncultured Lachnospiraceae bacterium, assembly GCA_964426285.1. GTDB lineage: Bacteria > Bacillota > Clostridia > Oscillospirales > CAG-272 > CAKSQF01. The sequence goes on from CAYRQA010000055.1 coordinate 308, forward strand.
GCCCCGAGGAGCTCGCCTATCTCGCAGAGCGCGTCAACAGCGGCGAGGATTACAGCGGTAAATATTTCAGACTTACGACCGATCTCTATTTAAACGACCTCTCCGACTACGGAGATTGGCAAAATCCCCCTCCTCTGCACGAGTGGACACCGATCGGCGGGTATATTTCCCTTTCGGTGACCGACGAAGATGCCTATACAGCCGCCCTTGCCAAGCACGGGACGCTCTATCTGCGCACCGAAACGGGCTATGAAGAGGCTGACGGATATATCCAAAATGCCATCTATTACCAACTCGCTTCCTTCAACGGTCATCTGGACGGCGACGGGCATACCGTGTACGGGCTGTACATCTACTGCGAGCAGCCCTGTGTCGGTCTCTTCGGAGCAGTCGCCGATGCTACGCTGACCGATCTCACGCTGAAACGTGCCCTCATCAAGGGCAGCGACGCAGTAGGGGCACTCATCGGTCGGCTTGACGTTACCGACAGAGCCGAGCTCCGCAACTGCCGCATCGATGCCGATGTCACGGCTGCGGGCAGCATGGTCGGCGGATTGGTCGGCGCTTATACTACACATTCGGAAGCCGCGACCCTCCTGATCGACGATTGCAGTGCGACGGGCGATCTGAACGCCCTCGATCGTGTAGGCGGACTGATCGGTTCTGCCGCATACACCGACACCGCGGGTACGCTTCAGATCGAGGACAGCAGCGCAGACATCTACATAACCGCCCATTCGGCGGCGGGCGGCATCGTCGGACATCTTGGACTGCCCGCCACTCTCCTGAGCCTCAGCGGGAATGGCGCCATCACTGCCGACAGCAATGTCGGCGGCATTGTCGGCGAGCTCACCACAGATATCGGATATACGACGCTCAGTGAATGCAAAAACAATGCCTCGCTCGTCGGGCAAAATGCCGTAGGCGGCATCGTCGGGCTTTGCGCCGCCCATCCGCAGAGCGAAACCGCCGCTCAAACCGACGACACGGCGGGGGAGATCGTCATCGAACTGCTCGGCTGTGCCAATTTGGGCGATCTCTTCGGCACACAGTCGGCAGGCGGCATTATCGGCAGTGCGACGACGGTCGACCGTGCCAACGTCAACCTCATCGGCTGTAAGAATTCTGCCGCCATCAGCGGCAAGAACGAAATCGGCGGCATCGCAGGCACGCTCCTCTCAGAAACCGGTCTGCTCACAATCGGAAGCACCGAAAATCACGGTGCCGTCTCGGCTTCTTCACTTGCGGGCGGCATTGCGGGTACGCTCACCGCCAAGGGCGAGCTGACCCTCTATCAGTGCGTCAGCTATGGCGCTGTCACCGCATCGCAAGCCTATGCGGGCGGCATTGCAGGCAAAATGACCGCATCGGATAACGGCACACTCCTGCTCGAGCTCTCCTGTTCGAGCGGCAGTGTGAAAGCCTCCGAACACGCCGGCGGCATCGTCGGCAGTCAGATGACCGACAGCCCTTCTGCCGACTGTACGATCACCAACTGCTTCAGCTATGCACAGCTCGCCTCGGCCGAAAACGTCGGCGGCATCGCAGGCAGTGTAGTGGCATCGTCGGGGCAGGCGACCGTAAGCAACTGCATTTTTGTCGGCTCGTTTGCCTCGGGCGGCAAGCTGACGGGGGGCATCGCCGCATATGCGTACGCGCAAAATGCCGATGCCGCCGTGCAGATTGATCAATGCTACTATCATCAGAGCACCGCCAACCGACCCGTGCTTCTGTACGGCGGCAACGGCAGTGAGCTCTGTCAGTCTTCGAGCGGACTAAGCGATGATGCGCTCAAAAACCCCGATCAGCTCATCGGGCTTGATTTCACGTCGATCTGGCAAGCAAGCGACGAGGAGAACAAATACCCTACGCTTCGCGCCATTCCTTTTATCCGGGAGAGCTTCCGATATACCGTCAGCGGTAAATCGGCGACCCTGGTCGCCTACCTAGGCAAGAGCGACGTGGTCGTCATACCCGCAAAGCTGGGCGGTATGGCGGTCACGACCATCGGAGATTCCGCCTTCAGCAATTGCTCGATGGCTGAGGTCATCCTACCCGACAGCGTGACCACCATCGGTGAATATGCCTTTGCCGACTGCAAGAATCTGCGTTCGATCACCCTGTCGAGCGAGCTTCGGACAGTGGGCGCCGCCGCCTTCAAAAATTGCACCGCCCTCGAGACCCGCCGCTCTGCGTCGCCGCTCACCGATCTCTACACGGGCAGTGAAAATGGTGCCTTCACCTCCCTGCCCATCATAGGGCCGCTTAACCTGGAGGTCGATTTCCTTTACGAAGACGGCACGACTGCCACCAAGAGCAGTTCGATCACCTGCTACCCAGGTGAACACTATCTGATCGATGCCCCTGCCATCACCGGCTACGAGGCGGACATCGGTACGATGGTCGGCATCTGCCGAACTGCCGAAAAGCTCGGTGTCATCTACCGTCTGGGCAGCTACCGATTGACCATCCGCTACCTCTATCCCGACGGAAGTGAGGCGGCAGAGAGCCATGTCTCCACCTTCCTTTTCGGCGAGCAGTACAGCATCCCCTCGCCCGATATCCCGGGCTATCTGCCCGCCAACAGCATCGTGGAAGGGCAGATGGAGGGCAGTGATCTCATTCTCACCGTCTATTACAGTCAGTCGCTTGTTCAGCCTGACAACGAGCGTTCCGCCAATCAGTCGCTCCTCATTGCCCTACTGATCTGTGCCTCCTTCGCACTCGTCTGCTGCATCGGCTACTTCATCTTCCGCTACCGCAGTAATCACCCAAAGCAGGAGGACGGCAGCGACTTCGATTCGCTCTTTACCCCCAGGTTCTGAGCCGAACGGCTTTATAAAACCAAAAATCCCGCTGAAATAGCATTTTCAGCGGGATTTTTATAAATTCGCTCATTTCATCATGAGGAACTCGCAAAGCTGGAATGCGCCGTCGGTACGTTCAATGACAAGACAATATTGCTTGTATTCCTTGGGCGAATCGACCTCATAAACATAGGGCTCGAAGTTCAGCGGCTCAAGTTTTCCGTCATGGATGGCATCAATGATCTCCCATTCCATACCGTCGTTCGAACCGTAGAGCGCCCATGCGATCGGGTTTCGTTCGGGCCAGTCGGCAGTATCGTTGCCCGTCACCATCGCGTAGGCGGAAATGGTGGTCGGTTCGGCGAGTTCCCAAGCGATGCGCAGCCGATTGGTGCCGCTTCCCATTTTGCCGCTATTATTGGCTTCAAAATCCTTTTGGGTATAAACGCCGTCGAAGAGATTCATCACCGGTCCGTCGCCAAAGCACTCTGCATCGGTATACACATTGACCACCGACTGCTGAGCCGTCTCGTGCGCAGCAATATATGCATCGGCATCGTCTCCCGTGATCGGGTCGCCTGCCTTTTGCTCACTTACCGCATTGCCGTAGTCGGGCAGTGAGGCTCCCTCTCTCGGTCCGTCAAAGGTATACAGAAGCAACTCGGATGCCTGGAACATCCCATTTCCTACCGTGCTCTCGACATTCCAGCGATAGTAGCGGTAGGCTGTGTCGTTGGGAAAGGTGTAGGTGTACGACGTGTAATTCATTGCGGGCAGATTGGCATTCTCGACGCGATGCAAGATCTGCCAGTTGACGCCATCCTGCGAACCCTCGATCGTCCAGCTCTGCGGGTTGCGGTCGGGATAGCTCTGCGCATCGCTGGCAGTCACGACCGCGTATGCGTCCAAATAATACTGCCCGTCCATCGCCCATTCGACCGTGAAGCTCGGCTGGTTGGTGCCGTATTTGTTCGTGCCTTGATCGGTGGTTTCAAAGACACCGTCAAAGAGGTCGTCCACGGGGTGCCGATCCCATCCGCCAGGTGCGACGAAGCTGTTACGGTCGATCAGATCGAGCAGCTGTGCATAGCCGTCGAGCTCCAGACCGTCACCCTTTTCCTGTACGTCGGGGCGATTCTGCTGATTGCCTTGGTTACCTTGGCTTCCCTGATTGCCTTGGTTACCGGGGCGCTGGTCATTATTGCTAAAATCGTTTTCGTCAAAGGGAAGCTGCGGCGTTTTGGTGCGGATGACCGTAACGATGATCGGCTCTTTGCTGCCTTCGGTCGCATCGGGCGTTTGATCCTTATCCTGCGCGCATCCGACAAGTCCGATGGTCAGAAGTACAATCAGAAGACACCCTGTCATGATTTTTTTAGTCATTGGCTTGCTCCTTCATTGCTTTTCAAAAAAGCGGCTCAAATTGAATCTTTTTTAGGGTAACACAAACATATGTCTGAATTATAAACCGTTTATGTCGTTACTGTTAACAGTCAAGATCTGAGGATAGGAGAATTCCCGTGACTGCCAAAAGCTGTAGAGCACGACCTCACTCACGGTCTGACCGGTGAGCTCCTCGAGTGCCATGCGGTAATAGCGCAGTTGATTGCCGTATCGTTCAAGCAGAAGCGCCGCCGTTTCGTCGGGTGATCTGCCGATGCGGTCGGTTTTGTAGTCGATCAGCTTGAGCGTGCCGTCCGATTTCTCGAAAAAGCAGTCGATGACACCCTGCACCAGAAGGCGTGTATCGCCAAGTGCCTCTACGTACTCGGCATCCTGCGAGAACGCCGTTGCAGGCAGGCGAACGTTGAAGCGAAATTCCCGTTTGAGCAGACTTGCGCTCAGCATCTCGCGGTAGAGGGGCGACGTGAAGAAGGCTTCCAGCGCTTCCTTGTAGACCGCATCCGCCATTGCCGCACTCATAAAGCCCCTGTCGGTCAGCCGCGCCAGCTCACTCGTGATGCCCTTCTGCTCGACGGCGTCAAAGTCGCAGAACTGCATGAAGATATGCGTGGCAGTGCCCCGTTCGGCACCCATCGGCTGAAGCTCGTCTTTTTCCTGCAAAAAGGAGGGTTTTTCGACCATTTTGGAGGGCTCGGAGAGCGATCCGTCGCCTTCGTCGAGCAGATCGGGCTTCAAGGCCGAGACGGTCAGCTTGGCGGGCAGATCTTTGAGCCGTCCCGCGGGATATTCGAATTGCATTCGATGCACAAGCCGGTCGAGGAGATCGCGCGGCTGTTGATCGGGTATTTCTTCGGCAACCTCGCCGATCGGTTCGGGTGGGAGTGGGCTTTCCTCGAGTGCACAAGCGCTCTCCTCGGGCAATATCAGCCGATACTGCTCGGACTTCTCTTCGAGTGCGCCGACGATCCAGTGAAAGTAGTCGGAATGCTTCTCGATCGCGAAGGCAGAATAGTTGCGCCCCAGCTTTTTGCACTCGGCAAGCACCTTGTCGGGATCTTTGGCTTTGGCGGTGATATAGAGCCGCTCTTTTGCACGGGTGAGCGCCACGTAGAGTACGCGCATCTCTTCCTCAAGTGCCGAATCGGTCAGCTTCTTGGCAAGCATCTTGCGAAGCAGTGTGTTGTAATGCACGAAACCGCTGTCATCACGCAGACTGACCGCCATGCCCATCGCCTTATCGAAGAGGATCTGCTCCTTCGAATCGGTGAGGTTGACCCCCTTCATCGTCTCCGACAGGAAGCAGACGGGAAATTCCAGTCCCTTGGACTGATGGACGGTGAGGATGCGCACGGCACCGATCGCGGTGCTCTCCTCGCTCTTCACAGCCTCGCCCGATTCTGCCGCGTCGCGCACGAAGTGCAGGAAACGGTGCAGTCCCATGAAGCTGTTTTGCTCATAGCCGCGCGCAAGCTCGTAGAGCTTGTTGAGATTGTGCAGGGCGATTTTGCCCCGTTTGGCATCTGCTCCCACGATGGCAGGCAGTGACGTCGTTCGGTAGACGAGCTGCAGCATCTCGTCGGAGGAAAGCCGTGTAGACTGCGCACGACAGTGCTCGAGCCAGTCTAAGAAGGCGGTGATCCGCTCATCCTCCCCTGCCTCGGCAAGGCGCTCGTAGAGACACTCGCCCGCTCTCACTCGGAAGCGCCCGAGCAGATCGTTCAGCGTGAAGCCGAAAACGGGGCTCATCAGTGCGCCCGCGAAATAAACGTCCTGCCTCGGATTGTCGATACAGCCGAGCAGTGCGAGGGCAAGCAGGACCTCCGGTTCTTCGAAAAAGGGGCGCTCGATACTGCTCGAAATGGCGATCCCCCGCTTTGCAAGCGCCTTTTCGTAGTTCGGGGCTACGCTTTTGGCCGAACGCAGCAGGATCGCGATCTCCTCGGGACGGTATCCTTCCGAGCGGATCAGCCGATCGATCTCGCCTGCCACATAATCGGCTTCGGGGTCTCCGGCACCGTCTGCATCGGCATCTGCCGACGGGAGAAGTGTGATCTGCACGGGTCGGCTTCTCGGTGAATCCTCGGGCTTGCTGTGCGCAAGCTCGTCCTCCTTCTGATAGGGCACCTCGGCGCCCCTCGAGGGGAACAACTTTCTGCAAACCTCGTTGGTCAGCTCTATAACGGGCAGGTCACAGCGGAAATTGCGCGAAAGGAAGATCAATCTGCCCTCGCCGCCCTCTGCCGAAAATGCCTTGCGGTAGTCGGCAAAGATCGATGGCTCAGCGCCGCGGAAGGCATAGATGCTCTGCTTGATATCGCCCACCATAAAGCGGTTGTCGGCAGCAATTGCCGAGAATATCTCATCCTGTATGCGGTTGACATCCTGGTATTCGTCGATATAGATCTGCCGATAGCGTGCCGACACCGATCTCGCATAGTCGGTCGGTCGACCGTTTTCGACGAGCAGTTTGTGCGTATAGCGCTCGAGATCGGCAAAATCAAGCAGTCCCTTGCGGATTTTTTCTTCGGTCAGCAGTCTGTCATAGCGTTCGAGCAGTTCCGCGAGCGCACGAACCAGCTTGGCGGTTCGTGCCGTGTCCTCCCCGAAGGTCTCAAGCAGGCGGCCAAAGTAGTGCTCGCGCAGCTTTTGCAAATCCTTCTTGAACTGCGTGCGCATCGCGATGGCTTCTTCAAAGGCGGGGGTCTTGTCGGCACTCTTGACGGAAGGCAGTCTGGCGACCGTCTGAAAGGCGTTCACATAGCCGCAAAGGTCGTCAAAGGTTTCAAAGGGCTTCGTGAGACGCTCCAAAAAGGGATACTCGGTCGCAAATGCGGCATGGGTTTTCGCATAGAGCGGATCTCCGCCCAGCACTTTCAGTGCAAAACGATATTCATTTTCATAATGTGCCGCAAAAAAGGCAACTTCTCTTTGCAACAGTCGTCCGAATGCACCGTCGAGAAAGGTATTTCGGTCGGTTGCTTCGAGCTGTCGGGCAAAGAGGGCAAAAATCCCCACCCCTTCGGGCATCGCACAGGCTTTGGTGTAGAGTTCGAGCAGTTTCTCGGCAAAGCGACCGTCGCCTGCCGTGACGAAATTATCGGTCAGCGCCATGAAAGCGGGCGCAGCCTTGCGGTACTCCTCCTCCAGGAGGCGGTCGATCACCTGCCGCATGAGCAGCTTCGATTCGGTCGGATCGGCGACCCGCAGTCCTGCGGGCAGACCCAGCTTGGTCGCCCCTTCACCGATCATCTTGAGACAAAAGCTGTGGATGGTCGAAATCTCGGCTCGCTCGAGCCCGATCTGCTGTCTGCGCAGACGCTTATCGGAGGGATTTTCGGCAAGCTTCTGCCGAACGGCTTCGGCAATGCGGCTTTTGAGCTCTGCCGCCGCCGCACGGGAGTAGGTGACCACCAAAAGATCGGTGATGTCTACAGGCTCATCGGCATCGAGTATGCTTTCGATGATGCGCTGTGTGAGCACCGCCGTTTTGCCCGAGCCTGCCGCCGCACTCACCAGTACGGTACCTCTTCGGGCGTCGATCGCCGCCTTTTGCTCATCGGTCCAGTTGCGCGCCATGGTATTCCCTCCTTTTCGCTTGGTTGGTTGTATTGATCGTGATCATCGTTCAGTTATCCTTGCTCTGACGGCAGAGCGGACGCATCTTGCAATAGGTGCAGCCGTCATGCCGCTTGTCCTTCAGCGGTCTGGCATTTGCCTGCCCCGAACGAATGGCATCTACGATCGATGCGACTGTTTCGCAAAGCTGATTTTGCAGTGCACCGAAATCGGCGAGCGATTGCAGCGGTTGCGTCGAGGCAAAGCCCTCTTTTTTCATCTTTACGGGGATGTACTTCCCGTTCAGCCCCGCTTCCATCGCTTCAAGCACCTCGGCATCGTCGATGAGCAGTCCGTTGTACTTGACCGAATCCTCGGCAAGCGTCCTTCCCTCCCCCTCCTCAGGTGCGGAGGCAAGCAGGAGATCGGGCGTGCGTGCCGAGAAGTAGAGCACGCCTGCGGGGAGCAGACTGCCCCCCGCCTGCACACCGAGCGAGCGCCTGAAGGCATCGTCCCCCGATGCGCAGACCGAGAAGAGGTAGAGAAGCATCTGCAAATTCAGCCCGAGCGCAATATCCGCCATTGAAAATTCCTTTTTGCCTGTTTTATAGTCTACTACGCGGATGTAAACGTCGTTTCCTTTTTTGTAGGCATCCACGCGGTCGATGAAGCCGTAAACGGTGGCGTGACTGCCGTCGGGCAGGGGGATTCTGAGCGGCTTGACAGGACTGTCTGCCCCGATGGGCAGTTCGAAAGCGACCGGCTCGAACTGCGCCTGTGCAAATTCATTGCGCATTCGAGCGAGCAGCAGGCAACAGACCTTGGTCAGGCGAGCAAAGAGCCTGTCCAACCTTGCGGTCGATTCACCGCGCGTGATCTTGCGGCGGTAGTCTTCAATACAGCCCTCTGCGAGGCTTTCGATCTCCTCATCGGTGAGCGTCGCAATCGATCGCCCGTTGAGCGACAAAAAGACCGCTTCGAGTACGTTGTGGACAAAGTTTCCGATGTCAGCCGCTTCGAAATCGCCGCTCACAGGCTCTCGGATGCCCAGAACATAGCGGCAATAGTAGGAAAAAGGACAGCTGACATAGCGATCGATGCGCGACTGGGTGAGATTGAGGCTTGAGGGATAGATCTCTTTCATCAGCAGAGGATCGACCGCACAGTCTTCGACGGCAATTCCCTTCTCTGCCGCTTTGATCTTGGCTTTATAGACAGGATCATCCGACAAAAGCGCTAAGATCTGCTTTGAGAGCGGCTCATCCCGATGGGTGAGGGCATAGGTGAAGGCTGTGTCTCTGTTCCACGCCCAATTTTCAGCCGTGAAATCGACTGCACGCTCGGTCTTCAGTGACGGGAAAAGGGTGCGCAGTCCTGCCACTGCCATCGAAGCGCCCTCCTTGGCAGTGTAGAGGACGGTCAGCGACCTCGCAGGGGCACAGCAGGCGTTGTAAAAATAGTAGAGCTCATTCATGCTGAGCGTCTCGTCGGTCTCGGCAAGGGTCAGACCTGCTTCAGCGAGCCGAATGCGCTCGCGGTTCTCAAAATAGCGCCCCTGCGCAGGCGGTGCGGGGAAAATGCCCTCGCAAACACCTGCTAAAATGACATGGTGGATGCCGCTGGTACGGAGCAGGTCGGCTGAACCGACCGTCACCTCGTCGATATGGGCGGGAATGGTGCCGATATCGCTGTCCTCGAGGAGGAGCTTCAGAAAATGGCTGTAGAGGGTCGGCGTGACCGACAGGTCGCCCGAGGTGGCGACCAGCGTGTCGAGCGCCTGCATGAGCAGATTCCAGACCTGCGTCAATCGGTCGGCATTGGCATTGTCGCCCTCTGCGCGACAGTGCTCTGCTTCTGCCGCGATCTGCTCGGGCAGTGAAAGCTCGCAGAGGAAATGATAGAGTGCCTCCGAGACGCTTCGCACGGTCGCATCCTTGCCGAAGGCTTCAAAGAGCTTGACGAGCGGCAGGGTGCATTTTCTGCGCAGTTCATTGATCGTGTCGAGCTTTTGCGTGTCGGCATCGGTCCAATCAGCCACGAAGCCTTTGGGGTGCATCGACCATGGGTGCTCATCGTACCAACGAGCGCCGCGAATCTTCCAGAGGGTGGCATATTCCTCGATCATGTCACATTCGGTGGGCGACAGCCCTGCGAGGAAGGTGCGCAAATAAGCGAGCACGTCGTCGGTCTGCCAGTTGCCCGCCGCCACCGAGAGCGCCGACAGAATCAGCCGTATCTGCGGCATCGAAGTGATGCTCACGCGCGCAGACAGGTGACAGGGGATGCCGTACGCTTCAAATGCGTTCTCGAGAAAGCCTCGATAGCACGCCGTATCGCGCACGATGACGGCGATCTCCCGATAAGATGCCCCCGACTGCACCAGTTCTGCCGCCCTTGCGGCAATGGCATCAGCTTCCGCGAAGATGTCTGCCGCCTCGATCAGTCGGATGCCCTCGGGCTCATCCTCGGAAGTCACGGGCGTGCCGCTCCAGAGGTGGTCTGCCAAAAACGCCAGTGCGGGCTTCTCTGCACGCTTGTTTTCGGTCAGCAGAATGGGCGCTCTGCGACCGATACCCGTCTCCGAAGCCAGCTTTGCGATCAGACGGTCGGTGCGAACGAGCTTATCAAAGAGCTCCGCCTCCTCATCGGGGAGCGTTCCGAGGGTCAGCACGACCTCGTCGCTCTGTCGAAAGATATGGCGCAACATGAGCGCTTCTTCGGGTGTAAAGCCTGCAAACGAATCAATGTAGACCGCTTTTCCGCCAAAATAGTCGTGTTTTTCAAGCAGTGCACAGGCACGGTCGATGTCTTCCGACGGGTCTTCATATGCGCTGTGAAGCAGATTATGATAGAGCGCCGTCACCTTCGCCAAATCGCGCACCTTGCCCGCCAGCCGCCCGTCGAGCGCTTCCGATGCATCCTCCAATGCTTCGGGCGAGATGCGGTAGAGCGCCATCTCCTCGACTGCCGAAAGCATCATCCGCACCAGTCCCGCATCGTCACGGGTGACGTTCTTGTATTCCTCAAGCATGGGCGCAAGTGCCGTGAGCGCCTGCCAAATGAGCAGTTTTTTGCCGCCTTTGCTGATATAATGGTAGCAAAGCCCGCCAAACGTGCGGAAAATACTGTTGCATAGGCGACGAAAGCTGGCCACCTCGGCGTGAAGCGCCGAAATGCCCAGCTCACTTACCGCCCGCTCCGCAGAAAGTACCTGCTGTTCGGGCACAAGCAAAAGACAGACTTCTCCCCTGTCTGCCCGCTCCTTCATTTGCTTTAGCAGGACGGTAGACTTGCCGCTGCCTGTTTTTCCGTATATCAGTTGCAACATAGTTTGGTCC
>CAYRQA010000056.1:0-10996 GCA_964426285.1 uncultured Lachnospiraceae bacterium
TTATCTTATTTTCCGACTTTCTGCTCGTGCAGAAAGTCTCGCAAAGAGCACGTTAGGGGGGAAGAGGAAACGCAGTTTCCTCTTCCCCCCTAAGACCCCTATCACCTTCCTCATGGGTACAGTGAATAGAGGATTTGTTTATGTGAAATCTTTGTTTAGGCTCAGTCTACGTGCGCCGCAAGTATTTGCGGCGCTTCAATAAAGTTCTTTCGGGGGTTTAAGGGGTACTTTCTTTCAAGAAAGCACCCCTTATGAGATCAATTCATTCCACAGAGATAACGTAGTAATAGAGGGGTTGACCGCCGTAGACGGTGGCGATTTCGACATCGTCGCCGAGCTTTTCGGAAAGGTATGCAGCCATATCCTCGGCTTCCTCGGCGCTGACTTCTTCACCGTAGAAGAGGGTGACGAAGGCGGCATCCTCCATGTGCGCGAGCAGTGCTTCCATGCACTCCTTGTGGGTGTCGGTGACATACTTCACCTTGTGCTCGACCAGACCGAGCATCTGACCGCCCTTGATGACCTTGCCGTCGAAGGTCGAATCGTGTGCGGCGAAGGTGATATCGAGCGTCTTCACTGCCGAGAGTGCGGCAGTCATGTTGCTGGTGTTCTCGTCGGGGGTCTCCTCGGCGCTGAAGTTCATCATTGCAGCAATGCCCTGCGGTACGCTGACCGAGGGGATGACGATGACCGTCTTGTCCTGCACCAGCTTGGCAGCTTGTTCGGCTACGAGACAGATGTTGCTGTTGTTGGGGAGCAGATAAACGATCTCGCTGGGGGTAGCGTTGACGGCGTCGATGAGCTGTTCGGTCGAGGGGTTCATGGTCTGACCGCCGAAGACGAAGCTGTCTACGCCGAGATCGGAAAATACCGAACGGATGCCCTCACCCATGGTCACCGAAACGAAGCCGTACTGCTTTTCGGGCGCTTGGGGCGCAACTTTAGCGGGCACTACATCGGCGGAATCGGCAGCCTCGGTAAGCGCAGTGTGCTGATTGCGCATATTTTCGACCTTAACGGTATAAAGCATACCGTATTTGACCGCTTCGGAAAGCACTTTTCCGGGATCTTTGGTATGAACGTGCACCTTGATGATCTCTTTGTCATCTACGAATACGGCACTGTCACCTGCCGCAAGCACGTACTCGTGGAAGGCTTCTACCTTGCCCTCGCCCTGATATTCCTCGCTCTTGGTGACGATGCACTCGGTGCAGTAGGGATTTTCGATGTTGGCAGTCTCGAATTCGGCAAAATTCGCCTTGGTGCGGGTCGATGCTTCGACGTTCTCGGCTTCGATCGGCTGATTCTTGAGCGCCGCCTGCATACCCTTGAGGATGGCAACAAAGCCTGCGCCGCCTGCGTCGACCACGTTCGCCTGCTTGAGAACGGGCAGCATTTCGGGGGTCTCGCTGAGTGTGTGCTCAGCCATTTCGGTCATGTAGTCGAAGAGGTTATCGACATCCCATTCCTTGTTGCTTGCCTTGTTCAGAGCGGTCTCCACACAGCCGCGCATGACGGTGAGGATGGTGCCCTCGGTCGGATGCTGAACTGCCTTGTATGCCTCGGCAACACCCATTTCAAACGCCTTCAGAATGTCGACCGAATCGACCATTTCCAGTCCCTGAAAGCCCTTTGCAATGCCGCGGAAGAAGAGGGAGAGAATGACGCCCGAGTTGCCTCTTGCCGCTCTGAGCAGGCTGCCTGCTACCTTGTCGGCACACTCGGAAATAGAGCCCGAGTAATTGGCGAGCTCGTCTCTCACGGGGGACATGGTCATACTCATATTGATGCCCGTATCTCCGTCAGGCACCGGGAAAACGTTCAGTTCGTTGATGGCTTCTTTCTCATTATGAATGGAGTTCGCCGCCGAAACGACCATGCTCACGTAGGTCGCACCGTCAATTTTGGTAGGCGCTCCGTTTTGCGTCTGCTCATCCTTCATAGCAATATCAATGCTCCTTTGGCTACTTTTTCGATAGTAAGGGATGTAAAACAACTATTTATCAGCTCATTTTATCACAGTTTTACCCTTTTGTCAAGTGGATTTTATAAACCATTGCATATTCGGTCAAATAATCTGCAAAACGGAAGCCCGAAGGCTTCCGTTTTGAGCAATATGCGGTTTAATGCGCCTTTTTCGACTGCAGAATCACGCCGACCACTCTCGGTCCCGCATGGGCGGTGATGATCGCGCCTACCTGATAGATCTCGACGGGCGGCACACCGAGGCGCTCGGTCATGGCAGCCGCCATATCCTCACCGTCCTTGGGATTGCTGCCGTAGACGACGCAGTAGGGCGTGCTTTCGATCATTTCGGCGACCGTCTTGTCTGCGATCTTGCCAACCAGCTTCTTTTCCCCGCGGATCATCTCATCGTTTTCGATCTTGTGGTCGTAGATGCGCATGATCGGCTTGATGCCGAGCGCTTCGCCGACTACCGCCGTTGCACCGGGGATTCTGCCCGATTTGCGGGCATATTTGAGCGAATAAGGGGCGAAAAAGATGGTCAGATGCGCGATCCAGTCTCGCATGAAGGCTTCGATCTCCTCGGCGGACTTCCCTGCTTTTGCCATCTTCGCACCCTCGATCACGGCGTACCCGTAGCCGCCCGTATAGCTGCGGCTGTCGATGAGGATGATCCTGAAGGCATCCTTCGCATCGGGGTTCTCGCTGTAAAACTGCTCGATCGCAGTCTCTGCGTTGGCATAGGTCGACGAGGCTTCCTTATTGATCAGGGTGACGATCGCGTGCGTGTAGCCTGCCCGATAGGTCTCGGTAAAGAGGTCGATGAACTCGAAGACGGTGAGCTGTGCGGTAGTCGGGATGTCGGGCGACTGCTCGAGCAGCTCATAAAACTGCTCGTTGGTGATATCCACTCGGCTGGTAAAGCCCTTGTCACCGAGCGTGATCTTGAAGTTCAGTACCTTGATGTTATATTTTGCTTCCTGTTCGGTAGAAATATCAGAGGCTGAATCGGTGATAAATTTAATTTTTTCCATTAATTAGTCTTGATGTCCTTTCCTTGCAAAGAGGCTTCTCTCCCAATGCTCAGCTTTCGACCGTCTCGGTCGCCTGCGCATTTGCAAGCATCAGTTTGATTCGGTTTTCTTGGTTGATCTTGGTCGCGCCCGGGTCGTAGTCGATGGCAACGATATTGACGCCGGGGTGATTTTCCTTGATCGGCTTCATCATGCCCTTGCCCACGATGTGGTTGGGCAGACAGCCGAACGGCTGTGTGCAGACGATGTTGTTGACACCCTGCTCGACCAGCTCGAGCATCTCGGCAGTCAGCAGCCAGCCTTCGCCCATCTTCGCACCCAGACCGATATAGCCCTTGGTGAGGGTACGGGTGTGGTCAAAGGGGGTCATCGGGCTGAAGGAGCTGTTTTGCTCGATGATCTCAATGAGATCCTTCTGCTTGCCCAGCAGGAACTTATCGAGGACAGAGCATACTGCGGCGTATACCTTGCCCGTGCCGTAGAGCTTGCGATCCATGATGCCGTTATAGACACAGTAGAGCAGGAAGTCGAGCAGACCGGGCATGACGACCTCTGCGCCCTCCGATACGAGGAAATCCTCGAGGTTATTGTTGCCCAGCGGCGAGAATTTGACGAAGATCTCGCCTACGATGCCGACGCGCACCTTATTGCGCTCTGCTCTGGGGATGGCATCGAAATCCTTGATGATGGCGACGTAGTTTTCCTTGACCTTTTTATAGGTCATACGACCGCTCGAGAAGAGGTCTGCGATCCTGTCTGTCCACTCATCCGCCAGTTTTTGCGCCGCGCCTGCTTCGTATTCATAGGAGCGCACCTGATTGCGCAGGAGCATGAGCAGGTCTCCGAAGAGGACGCCGTAGACCGCCTGATAGATCATCGGCAGGGTCAGCTTGAAGCCGGGATGCGATTCGAGACCCGAGAAGTTGAGCGAGACGACGGGGATGTAATCGTAGCCTGCCTTGGCAAGTGCCTTGCGGAGGAGCGCCAGATAATTGGAGGCACGGCAGCCGCCGCCCGTTTGGGTGATGAGCAGTGCGACCTTGTGCGGGTCGAAGCCGCCGTTTTCAAGTGCGTCGATAAACTGACCGATGACCAGCAGTGCGGGATAGCAGGTGTCGTTATGGACGTATTTCAGCCCGCACTGCTTGACGTTGTCGCCCATGTTTTCGAGCAGGACGGTCTTGTAGCCTTCGTTATTGAAGATGCGCTGAATGATCTTGAAGTGCATCGGGAGCATGGTGGGAATGAGGATTGTGTAATCCTTCTTCATTTCCTTGGTAAAAACAACTCTTTCAACGCGTGCCATCAGTCAGCACCTCCTTCCGTGCGCTCACCCTCGGACTGTTCGAGTGCGCCGAGCAACGAACGCAGACGAATCGTAACTGCGCCGAGATTGGTGATCTCATCGATTTTGATCTGGGTGTAAAGGTCGCCCTTTTCCTCGAGGATCGCTCTGACCTCGTCTGTGGTGATCGCGTCGAGTCCGCAGCCGAAGGAGACGAGCTGGACGAGGCTCACGTCTTCATGCGCCGCGGCATAGCTTGCCGCATTGTAGAGACGGGCGTGATAGGTCCACTGGTTGAGCACGTCGACCTTGGTGGATGTCGCGGCAAGCGATGCGATGCTCTCCTCGCTGACGACCGCGAAGCCCAGACGGGTGGCGAGCTGATCGATGCCGTGACCGATCTCGGGGTCGATATGGTAGGGTCTGCCCGCAAGGATCATGATGCGGTTGCCGTGTTCTCTGGCGGTCTCGACCGCCTTTTCACCCTCGCGGCGGATGTCCGCCATCCAGTCTTCATAGGCTTCTCTGCCCGCTTTGACGGCAGTCAGGAGGGCTTTATTCGAGAACTTTTCGCCCATTTCATCGGAAAACATCTCGGAAAGCTCTTTGGCGAGCTCCTTGTCCGAGTTGATGTTGAGGTAGGGATAGAGAAACTTGACCTGCTGGCTCTGCATACTGTCCATGTTGTGCGAGAGCAGTTCGGAGTAGTAGGCAACGACGGGGCAGTTATAGTGGTTGTCTGCCGTCTTTTCGTCCATGTTGTAGGAGAGGCAGGGATAGAAGATGGCATCTACGCCCATGTCGCAGAGGGTCTCGATATGACCGTGCATGATCTTTGCGGGATAGCAGGCGGTGTCCGAGGGGATCGAATACTGACCCTTGGCGTAGAGCTTGCGGTTGCCGAAGCCCGAGGTGACGACGTGGAAGCCGAGCGATTCAAAGATGCCCTTCCAGAAGGGGGCGAGCTCGTACATACCGAGTGCGAGGGGCAGACCGATCGTCTTGCGTCCCGCCTTCTCTTCCATCGAGCCCTTGATGGCTTCGAATTTGTCGCGTTTATAGGCGTGGAGGTTGGGCTGGATCTGCGTTTCGTCGAGCTTGATGCCCGCGCCCTTTTCGCACTTGTTGCCCGAAATGTATTTCTGACTGCCCGAGAAGGTATTGACCGTCAGACGGCAGCGGTTGGTACAGCCCTTGCAGGTGATCGCCTGCGCGGTGTGGGTGAAGGAAGCGAGGTCTTCGGGCGAGATGAGGGAGGATTTTTCGAGGTTCAGACCCTTGGCGAAGAGAGCCGCACCGTAAGCGCCCATCAGACCCGCGATCGAGGGACGGGTGACCTCGTGACCGATCTCGAGTTCGAAGGAGCGGAGCACGGCATCGTTATAGAAGGTGCCTCCCTGCACGACGATGTTCTCGCCCAGATCGGCTGCCGAGCTCGCGCGGATGACCTTGTAAATGGCGTTCTTGACGACGCTCATCGACAGACCTGCCGAGATATTCTCGACGGTCGCACCGTCCTTCTGCGCCTGCTTGACAGACGAGTTCATGAAAACGGTGCATCTCGAGCCGAGATCGGAGGGCTTGTCAGCCATGAGCCCTTTACAGCTGAACTCATGGATATTGTAGTTCATCGACTTTGCGAAGGTCTCGACGAAGGAGCCGCATCCCGAGGAGCAGGCTTCGTTGAGCATGATCGAATCGATCGCGCCGTTGCGGATCTTGAAGCACTTGATGTCCTGTCCGCCGATATCGAGGATGAAATCGACCTTCGGATCGTAGAATTTGGCGGCTGTGAAGTGGGCGATCGTCTCGACCAGACCGCTGTCTGCGCCGAATGCGTGCTTGATTAGCTCTTCGCCGTAGCCCGTGACGGCACATCCGCAGATCTTGATGTTGTCGCCGCAGATGCCGTAGATCTCCTGAAGCTGTGCGCGCACGATCTCAACGGGGTTGCCCTCGTTGGAGTGATAGTATTGATAGAGGATGCCGCAATCCTCGCTCATGAGCACGAGCTTGGTGGTCGTCGAGCCGCAGTCGATGCCGAGGTAAGCTTTGCCCTCATAGGTGGCGGGATCGATCAGCTTTGCCGATGCCTTGGCATGGCGCTCGCGGAATTCCTCGAGCTCTTTTTCGTCTGCAAAGAGCGCGTCGAGGTGTGCCGTTTCGACCTTCACGTTGGTAGCGTGCTCGAGCAGGCTGACCAGCTCGTCGTATGTATAGCTTTCGTTTTGCTTGCCCGCATAGAGTGCGGCGCCCAGTGCGACCGCGATCTTGGCATAGGGCGGGAAAATAGCGTTTTCTTCATCGAGCTTCAGCGCCTCGATGAATGCGTTGCGAAGCCCTTGGTTAAATGAGAGCGGACCGCCGAGGAACATGACCTTGCCCTCGATCTTGCGTCCCTGTGCAAGCCCCGCGATCGTCTGGTTGACGACGGCGGCGTAGATCGATGCCGCCACGTCGGCTTTCGACGCGCCCTGATTGAGAAGGGGCTGAATATCCGACTTGGCGAAGACACCGCAACGGGAGGCGATCGGGTAGATGCGCTTATGCTCGAGCGAGAGAGCGTCCATTTCGTCGTCGGTGACGTTCATCAGGGTCGCCATCTGGTCGATGAAGGCACCCGTTCCGCCTGCACAGGTACCGTTCATGCGCTCGTCGGTGCCGCCCTTGAAGAAGATGACCTTTGCATCCTCGCCGCCCAGCTCGATGACCACCGATGTGTCGGGCTCGAGCCTGCGCACCGTCTCACCGGTAGCGTAGACCTCCTGCACGAAGGGCAGGTCGCACGCTCTGGCAAGTCCGAGACCTGCCGAGCCCGATATCGCCACCTTGATCGGACGGTCGATGAGATCGGCAAGACGCTGAACGATCTCGAGGATCTTCTGGCGCACCTGCGAAAAATGGCGCTCGTAGGCGTCGTATATTACCTCGCCATCCTTCAGCACGACGATCTTGGCAGTTGTCGAGCCAACGTCGATGCCGAAAATGATGTTCTCTTTCGAAATAGCACTGATTTCAGGGTCGGTTATCTTCATATTCTCTCTTCCTTCTCTCATCTGCGGCAATCACCGTTGATCTACCGCTTATTTACACCTTGAAAGCGCCGTTTGACAAAACGGCGCTTCCTCTGCCATTTTTATGGCGGTCTCATTATAACGCATGATTATGAACTTTATATTAATTCTGCGATATCCAAGATAAGTTTTTCCGATTTTTCCCATCCGAGGCAGGGGTCTGTGATCGATTTACCGTAGCAACCCTCACCGATCTTCTGTGCACCGTCCTCGAGATAGCTCTCGATCATAAAGCCCTTGACCATCTTGGCGATGTCTGCACTATGACGGCAGGAATGGAGCACTTCTTTGCAGATGCGCACCTGCTCAAAGGGATTTTTGCCCGAGTTGGCATGGTTGGCATCGACGATCAGCCCCATATTGGACAGTTCCTTTGCCGCATAGACCTCGTAGAGACGGGAAAGGTCCTCGTAGTGGTAATTGGGGTGCGATCTGCCGAGCATATCGACGTAGCCGCGCAAAATGGCGTGTGCATAGGGGTTGCCCGAGGTGTTGACCTCCCACCCGCGATAGATAAACGAGTGGCTGTGCTGTGCCGCCGTAATCGAGTTCATCATGACCGAGATATCACCGCCCGTGGGGTTCTTCATGCCCACCGGCACGTCCACGCCGCTCGAGACCAGACGGTGCTCCTGATTCTCGACCGAGCGTGCGCCGATCGCGATATAGGAAAGCAGGTCGGAAAGGTAGCGGTAGTTATCGGGATAGAGCATCTCGTCCGCGCTCGAAAGTCCCGTTTCGGTGAGCACTCTCGAATGAAGCGATCGAATGGCAAGGATGCCCTTGTAAATGTCGGGCTTCTCCTCGGGATTGGGCTGATGCACCATGCCCTTGTAGCCGTCCCCCGTCGTGCGGGGCTTGTTGGTATAGATGCGGGGGATGAGGATGAGCTTGTCGCTCACCTGCTCCTGCACTCTTTTCAGACGGTAGACGTAGTCCATGACCGAATCCTCGCGGTCAGCCGAGCAGGGTCCTATGACGAGGATGAGCTTCTTCGAGCTGCTCTCGAAGACCGCCTTCACTTCTTCGTCGCGGGCGGCTTTTGCGGCGATCGCCTCGGCTGTCAGCGGATACTGCGCCTTGGTGTCCATCGGGATGGGGAGCTTGCGGATAAAATCAAATGCCATGATAGCCTCCAAGCCCTTCCGAGAGGGTCTCGGAAGGGCTGATTGTTTTACTTAAAGTATTCGACTGCCGCTTCGAAGATATGCGGATCGAAGTTGCCTTCTACGTTCTTGTAGAGACCCGTGTTGTAGCGCTCGGTGTGACCCATCTTGCCGAGCACTCTGCCGTCGAGCGAGGTGATGCCCTCGATCGCCATCGCGCTGTTGTTGGGATTCATGCGGATGTCGGCGGCGGGGTTGCCGTCAAAGTCGACGTACTGGGTCGCGATCTGACCGTTTGCTGCGAGTTTCGCGATCACCTCGGGCGATGCGAGGAATCTGCCTTCGCCGTGCGAAATCGGCACGGTGTAGACCTCACCGACCTTGGTCTTGGCGAGCCAGGGAGACTTGTTCGATGCGATACGGGTGCGCACCAGTCTCGACTGGTGGCGACCGATGGTATTGAAGGTGAGGGTGGGGTCTTCCTCGGTGGTGTCGATGATCTCGCCGTAGGGCACAAGACCGAGTTTGATAAGTGCCTGGAAGCCGTTGCAGATGCCGCACATCAGACCTTCGCGGGTCTTGAGCAGTTCGTTGACCGCTTCCTTGACAGCGCCGCTGCGGAAGAAGGCAGTGATGAACTTGCCCGAGCCGTCGGGCTCGTCGCCGCCCGAGAAGCCGCCGGGGATGAAGATCATCTGCGATTCCTTCACGAGCTTGGCAAACGCTTCGACCGACTGGGTGATGCCAGCCTGGCTGAGGTTGTTGATGACGAAGATCTCGGGATCAGCACCTGCGGCAGCCATGACCTTGGCACTGTCAAATTCACAGTTCGTGCCTGGGAATGCGGGGATGAGCACTTTCGGCTTTGCAACCTTGATCGAGGGCGCGGGGTAGAAGGTCGCTTCGTAGGAATAAGCGGGAATCTCGGCGCCCCCCTGCTCGATGTTGCAGGCGTAAACGCCCTCGAGCTTGCCTTCGTATGCGTTTTGCAGAGCATCGAGGCAAAGGGTCTTGCCACAGCCTGCGATGGTTGCTTCCTCGGTGGTATAGCCAAGGAGGATACCCTCGTCGGTCTCATCTGCGAGCTCTACGACGAAAGAGCCGTAGGCGTAGCCGAAGACATCTGCCATCGACAGACCGTCGGCGTAGCTAAAGCCGATCTTGTTGCCGATCGCCATCTTGAAGACTGCCTCGGCGACGCCGCCGAAGGTGGGCGTGTAGAGTGCGAGTGCTCTGCCCGAACGGACGAGCTCGGTCACCTTATCGAAGAGTGCGAGGAGAGACTTGGCGTCGGGGAGACCGTTTTCATTATAAGCAGGCCTCAACCATGCCACACGGTGACCCGCACCCTTGAATTCATTCGAGACGACCGAGTTGAGACTGTCAGTGGTGACAGCGAAGGAGACTAGCGTGGGCGGTACGTCGATCTGCTCGAAAGAGCCGGACATCGAGTCCTTACCGCCGATCGATGCGATGCCGAAGTCGAGCTGTGCGTCAAATGCGCCGAGCAGTGCCGCGAGCGGTTTGCCCCAACGCTTGGGATCTTTACCGGGCTTTTCCATGTATTCCTGGAAAGTGAGGTAAACATCCTCGAATTTCGCGCCCGTTGCGATGAGTTTTGCCACCGATTCGACTACTGCGAGGTAGGAAGCGTGGTAGGGCGATTTTTCTGCGATGTAGGGATTGTAGCCCCATGCCATATAGGAAACGGTGTTCGAGTTCTTCTCGGGATGGCTGATCTTGTGCACCATCGCCTGAATGGGGGTCTGCTGATGCTTGCCGCCGAAGGGCATGAGCACCGTGCCTGCACCGATGGTCGAGTCGAAGCGCTCGGACAGTCCGCGCTTGGAGCAGACGTTGAGGTCGGCAACGAGCGCTTTATAAGCGCACTCGAAATCATCTGCCACTTCCTTGTCGTAGGAAGCAGGCGATACGGGTGCGATGTCGATGTGCTTTTCCGCACCGTTTGAGTTGAGGAATTCACGCGAGATGTCGACGATCGCCTTGCCGTTCCAGTACATGGTGAGACGGGGATCTGCCTGTACGGTCGCAACCACGGTCGATTCGAGGTTCTCTTCTGCCGCCAGTTCTTGGAAGCGTGCAACGTCCTCGTGGGCAACGGCGACCGCCATTCTCTCCTGAGATTCGGAGATGGCAAGCTCTGTGCCGTCGAGACCGTCATACTTCTTGGGCACTGCGTTGAGGTCGATCACCAGCCCGTCTGCCAGCTCGCCGATGGCGACCGATACGCCGCCTGCGCCGAAGTCATTGCAGCGCTTGATGAGACGGGATGCCTCGCCGTTACGGAAGAGACGCTGGAGCTTGCGTTCCTCGGGGGCGTTGCCCTTCTGAACCTCTGCACCGCAGCTTTCGAGCGATTCGACCGTGTGCGACTTGGAAGAGCCTGTTGCACCGCCGCAACCGTCTCTGCCCGTGCGTCCGCCGAGCAGGATGATCTTATCGCCGGGTGCGGGGCATTCTCTGCGAACGTGATCGGCAGGGGTAGCGGCGATGACTGCGCCGATCTCCATG
>CAYRQA010000057.1:0-10864 GCA_964426285.1 uncultured Lachnospiraceae bacterium
AATACCTGCAGGATGCGGGCTATGATATGCTCAACGCCGACAACGGTACGTACGATTCGTGGTACTGGGCACATCCACCGATGTATATGCCCCTCAACTGCAATCTCGAGGACGTTTCGCACATTAAAAAATTCGTCGATATTCCCGTCGTCTGTGCAGGCCACATGGAGCCCGACGTCGGCGCAAAAGCGGTCGAAGACGGGCTGATTGATGCGGTCGGCGTGGCACGCCAGTTCCTTGCCGATGCCGAATGGGTGACCAAGCTCATTGAAAACCGCCGCGAGGACATCCGTCCCTGCATCTGCTGTCACAATGCATGCTTCAATATGTCGCATTACAAGGGCGTGGCAAATGCCCAGTCGATCTACGACGCCAGCCACATCGGACGCTGTGCACTCAACCCCACCGTGATGCAGTCTGACAAATATGCCCTCGTACCTGCAAAGGTTTCGAAGAAGATCGCCGTCATCGGCGGCGGCATCGGCGGTATGGAAGCGGCGCTCGTCTGCGCCAAACGCGGTCACAAGGTGACGCTCTACGAAAAGAGCGATCGGCTTGGCGGTATCTTCATCGCGGCTGCCGCGCCCTCCTTCAAAGAGAAGAATCGTGCGCTGATCGCATGGTACTGCCGTGAGATCGCGAAATACCCCATTGAGGTCAGGATGAACTCCGAAGTGACCGAAGTTGCCTCGCTCGATGCCGACGAGGTGATCGTGGCAACCGGTGCAGCCCCGCGCAAACTGCCCGTGAAAGGTGCAGAATACGGCATCGAAGCGGTTGATTTCCTGCTCGGCAAGAATGCAGTCGGCGACAAAGTGGTCGTTGTCGGCGGCGGTCTTACCGGCTGTGAGATAGCATACGACCTGCACCTGCAAGGCAAGCAGCCGATCATCATCGAGATGAAGCAAGACCTCATCGTCGCGGACGGTGTTTTCCTTGCCAACTCGAGCTTCCTGCGCGACTATTTTGCCGCGAATCAAGTGCCCGTCCACCTCGAGACCTCACTCTCCGAGATTCACGCCGACGGTGTGACCGTCTGCTCTAAGGACGGCTCGTCCATAAGGCTTGATGCCGATTCGGTCATCCTCTCGGTCGGCTACAAGCCCGCTCCCCTTGCACCCAAGGGCAAGCACGTCCACCTCATCGGCGATGCCAATGCCGTCGGCAACCTCCGCACCGTCATCTGGGGCGCTTGGGACGTCTGCATGAAAATTTAGTAATTGTGGGGCTCTGCCCCACACCCCGCCTGAAACTTTCTTGAAAGAAAGTTTCAGGGCTTCAAAGAACTTTGATATGCACGGCAAATACTTGCCGTGCATAGAATTACTCAATAGCCAAATATCTCCCAAAACTTCGGCAAAGTCGCTCTCACTCTCAGATATAAGCAATTCCGAAGGAATTGCCACCTATTGCACTACTAACTAACCCATCAGCAAAATCAATCATACGAAAGGAATCATACATTATGCATCTAACCAAAGAACAGCAAGCCGTCCTTGACGGTGAAAAAGGCGAAGTGCTTGCCAACTTCCTTCAAAAATTAATCTTCAACAAATTCATGTATTCGACGCAGGATTACTACGAAGGTCAGCTCGGTCAGCTCGGACTGATGGATGACGATGCCTTCACCTGCACCTGCTATATGGACGAGGTCGGCAACAAGCCGCAGAAGAGCGACGTGCTCTCGTGGGCTGAATCGTCGGCGGTCGTCTACGCCAACTCGGTGCTCGGTGCACGCTGCAACCGCAACTCGGGCATCATCAACATCATGGGCTCGATCGCGGGCTGTGTGCCCTGCTTCGGTCTGCTCACAGATGAGGGACGCAAGGCGACCTGAATCGTCGAGATCAGGACGACCAAAAAGCCCGAGGCTCAGCTGCTCGGCTCTGCCATCGGCATGAAGGTCATGGAAGCCGTTCCCTATGTGGTCGGACTGGACAAATGGCTGGGCAGAGAGCTGAACGATGCCGCCTGCACTTACCTCAAAGACTTCGGTGCGGCAACCGCATCGAACGGCGCAGTCGGGCTCTATCACATTGAAAATATCACGCCCGAAGCAGTCGAGAGCGGAAAGTCGCTGATCGCAGAGGGTGCGCAGATCTATATCATCGACGATGCCGAGCTCGAACGGGTCTACAAGAGCTATCCCGTGATTTGGAAAAATGCCGATGCCAAACCGAAGCTCTGCTTCATGGGCTGTCCGCACATGAGCCTTGAACAGCTCAAATCCTGGACCGACAAGGTCGAAAAAGCCCTCCAAGCGGCTGGCAACAAGAAGGTGGTCATTCCGACCGTCTTCACTGCATCGCCTGCGGTGCTGAAGGTCTTCAACGAGCCCCCCTATGCCGCAAGGCTCAAGACAACGGGTGTCATCACCTCCTACATTTGTCCGCTGATGTACATGAACAATCCTCTGTGCGCGAAGATGCCTGTCATTACCTCCTCGAACAAGCTGCGCACCTATTCGACCGCACGCTATTACACCGACGACGAGATCCTTGCACAGATCACCAAAGGAGGTGTCAACTGATGAAGGTATTTAAAGGACGGGTCGTGACCCCCGGAAAAGTCACTGCCGAAGCGCTCGTCTCGCACGGCGGGCTCAATACGCTTGCTTCTTTCCAGAAGGCACTGCAGTTCGGTGACAAAACTGCCACCTGCGGGGATCAGAACAACCCGGATCTCTACGGCAAGCAGATGCTTGGCAAGGCACTCTGTCTGCCGATGACCATCGGCTCGACGACAGGCGGTCTGGTGCTCTACTGTGCCTGTGCGATGAAGCGACAGCGCTATCCTCGCAGACGTGTGGGTCGAAGACGTAACCATGCCCGTCGTGGACTGCCTCGGGGAGGAATTCCTCGACTATGTCAAGGACGGCATGACCATCACAGTTAAAGAGGACGGCGAGGTCGTGGTCGAGTAAGCCGACTAAATGGCTATACCGTTAGATAACCCCCGCTCGATAAAAATCGGGAGGGGGGTGCTATTGGCGATGGCAGATTAAGGAGCGATCAATCGTCGTAATCCTTTTCGAAGTCGAGGACCTCGCCGCTCTCGGCATCGATGTCGCATTCATATTCAAGTCTGCCCTGTCTGAATTCGATCTCGTATTCGCTTCTGCCGTCGTCACGGTCGAGCTTCACCTTGTGGAAGGTGACTTCCGCTTCTGTAAGTCCTGCGTGTGCGAGGGCGATGGCTTTGGCTTCCTCAGCAGTGATGGTGGTGACTACAGTGAGTGCGCCTGCCGAATCGGTCGTCGCAGAGTACTTGACGTCTTGGTCATAGGCGACGATCTCGCTGCTTTCGGCGTCGATCTCATACTTGTACTTGACGCCGTCCTTGCGGAATTCGACCTCGTATTCGATCCTTCCGTCGTCGCGGTCGAGCTCGACCTTCTTGAGAGTGACCTCCGCTTCGGAGAAGTCTGCGTGAGCAAGGGCGATCGCCTTGGCGTCTTCTTTACCGAGCGCGCTGTTCCATTCACCCGCGATCAGGTGAATGCCTGTGCCTATAGCGGTAGCAGTCGCGAGTACGACTATGGCAGCTACGATCAGTTTCTTCTTGGTTTTCGTCATGGTGTTCCGTCCTTTCTTGATTCTCGGTGGTTTATGGGTTCCTTGTAAGCACAGTATACCGATCAAACATTAAAAGAAGATTAAAACAAAAAAGTATTTGAAATTTTTTCGAAAAAAAACACACAGCCCTGCGGAAATCCGCAGGGCTATGAGTGCAAACCAATTTCCAATCAAGAAAACACCCATCAAAATCCCCCTTGTCTTCAAAGTTTTTTGAAGGTTTTTAGGGGACTTTTTGCAGTTGATTCAAAAGCAGCTCAAAGCAGGCGCTGACCGTTGATCTCGAGCGCAAAGCGCATTTTCAGCTTGTCTGCGGCTTTGCGGCAGAGGATCATGCGGCTGAGAAAGATCTCAAAATAGTCCATCACCGCGCTTTCGGTGGTATCGATCGTGAGCGCAAGCAGTATCACACTCGCCTGCTTGTCGATCACGAGCGAAGAAGCTCGAACCGAATGGTTCACTCGGTCATGAATATCGAAGGTGGAGGGATCGTCGTTGCGCACACGACTCGAGCGCACGTCCGACTTATCGGCAAGAATGAGTGCCGCCGCAAGCGCACTCACGGGCACGCCCGTCCCTTCGTCGTGATTGCCGATGGCAGTGACAATCTCAGCGATCTCTGCGGGATCCATCCCCATATTGTCGAGGATTCGAAATGCCATCACCGCGCCCGATTGCGAGTGATCGACACGGTTGACCAGATTGCCGATGTCGTGCAGAAAGCCCGCGATACGGGCAAGCTCTGCTGTTCGGCTGTCGTAACCCAGCTCGGTCAGGATGCGCCCTGCTTCCTCTGCCACACGGGTGACGTGCGCAAAGCTATGCTCGGTATAGCCGAGCGCGATTAGCGATTGGTCGGCTTTTTCAATATAAGTGCGAATATCAGAATTCGTTCGGATATCGGTATAGCGGATCATACTGCACCTCTTGCCAAGAATGAAGATAGTATATCAGAAGGCTCGGGCTTTGTCAAATTTGGTTTTTCCACTCGCCGCTCTTGTGAATGCCCGTGATCGAAAATTCGACCCATTCGGCAATGTTTTCGGCATGGTCGCCGATGCGTTCGAGGTATTTTGCGACCATCAGCAGATCAATGCAGTATTCCCCGCTCTCTTTGCCGTTCGTGATCAGCTCCACCAGCTCTCCTTTGATCTGGTCAAAGTAATTGTCGACTACGTCGTCGTATGCCATGACCGAATGCGCAAGCGCAAGGTCTTGGCGGACAAAGGAATCGATGCTGTCGGTGACCATCTTGATCGCCGCCAGCGCCATGTCCTTTAGGTGGATCTTGCTCTTAGCAGAGCTGTTTCTGACCATAGAAGCGATCTCGGCAATATCGGATGCCTGATCGCCGATGCGCTCCATGTCGGAGATCATCTTCAGCGCCGACGAGATGGCACGCAGATCGTTTGCCATCGGCTGCTGCAGAAGAAGCAGCTTCATGCAGAGCGATTCGATCTCGCGCTCCATTTGGTCGATCTCACCGTCAGTCGTTGCCACCTTTTCCGCCATTTTTTCGTCTTCGTCGATCAGCAGCTTCATCGCGGCAGAGATCGCCTCCTCGCAGAGTGCGCCCATGCGGATGAGCTGCATATTGAGTTCTTTTAATTGTTCGATATATCTGTCTCTCATCTTAACCAAACCTTCCTGTAATGTAATCCTCGGTCCGTTTGTCACGGGGCATACTGAAGAGCTGCTCAGTCCCGCCGTATTCGACGACCTCGCCGAGCAGGAAAAAGGCAGTATTATCCGAGATGCGTGCCGCCTGTTGCATATTGTGGGTGACCATGATGATGGTGTAATCTTTTTTCAGCTCGAGCGCCAGATCCTCGATCTTTGCGGTCGAGATGGGGTCGAGTGCACTGGTCGGTTCATCCATGAGGAGGACCTCGGGTTCAACGGCGAGTGCACGGGCAATGCAGAGGCGCTGTTGCTGACCGCCCGACATCCCGAGCGCGCTCTTTTTGAGGCGATCCTTGCATTCTTCCCAGATGGCGGCTTGTCGAAGCGAACGCTCTACGATCTCGTCGAGCTTCACCTTCGAGCGGACACCGTGCGTGCGGGGACCGAAGGCGATGTTGTCATAGATGCTCATCGGGAAGGGATTGGGCTTCTGGAACACCATGCCCACGCGCTTGCGAAGGAGGTTGATATCCATATTGCCGTAGACATCCTCGCCGTCGAGCAGTACCTCGCCCGTGATCTTGCATCCCTCGACCAGATCGTTCATTCGATTGAGCGATTTCAGGAGGGTCGACTTACCGCACCCCGAAGGTCCGATAAAGGAAGTGATCTCGCGGGCAGGGAGCGAAAGGTTCACGCCTTTGAGTGCATGAAAATCGCCGTAATACAAATTGAGATTGCGAATCGTGAATTTATCTTGATTTTTCATTCCTTATCCTCATTTCTTGTCTTTACTGCCACTGCCGAGCTTCTTGGCAAGCAGTCCCGAAAGTCCGTTCATCAGCAGTGCAAGCACCAGCAGAACCACTGCAGTCGCATATGCCTGTTCTTCGTACCAGCCCTCATTGGTCTGTGCGTACATATGGATAGCGAGCGTTCTGCCCGGATCGGCGACCGATTTCGCGATGCCCGTGACGGTGCCTGCGGTATAGATGAGCGCCGCCGTCTCGCCGATGATACGACCGATCGAGAGAATGATGCCACTGAGTATGCCGGGCGCTGCAGGAGGAAGCACGATATGGAAAACGGTGCGCAGGCGGTCCGCTCCCAGCCCGAAACTGCCCTCACGATAGGTGTCGGGGACAGCGATCAGCGCCTCCTCCGTAGTGCGCATGATGAGCGGCAGGATCATAATGGCAAGCGTGCAGATGCCCGACAGCAGGCTGTAGCCCCATCCGAGGAAGCCATTGAAGAAGATCGCACCGAAGAGCCCGTAGACGATCGAGGGGATGCCCGAGAGGGTCTCGGTCGTCGTGCGCACCAGCTTGACCAGCTTACTGCCCCGTTTTGCGTACTCGGTCATGTAAATGGCGGAGAATACGCCGATCGGAACGGCAATCAGCAGGGTCACAAGGATAACGGTTACGGTATTGAGGATGGCGGGGAGCATCGACTGGTTCTCGCTCGTGTATTCGAGCGAGAACATCTCGAGATTCAGCGCAGGCAGTCCTCTGATGAGCACATAGAGGATCAGCGATAGCAGTACTCCGACCGTCAGGACGGTTGCAAGGCAGACGAGCAGGTAGACCAGAAATGAAACGGGATGCTTTTTGTATTCCCGCCATTTTTGTGCCATGCCGCGTCGATTGATGCCTACAGCAATCGGCACTCTTGCGGCTTTAGGTTTATCCATTCTCTCTTCACCTTACTTTCCTTCTGCGGCAACGGGTTGTTTTTTTGCCTTCTTATGCTTGTTTTTCTTGGGATTTGATCGTTTTTCGCCGATTCCTCTGATCAGAGAGAAGCTCGAGTTGATCAGCAGAATGAAAACGAAGAGCACCACGCCCGTTGCGATCAGCATTTCTCTGTGCAGATCCTGCGCGTAACCCATTTCAGTGACGATATTCGTCGTCAGGGTACGAACACCGTCGAAGATGCTGCTTGCAAACTTGGTCTTGTTGCCCGCTACCATGACGACAGCCATCGTCTCGCCGATGGCGCGCCCGATGCCGAGCACGATGCCCGAAAGCACCCCCGACTTTGCGGCGGGCATAACCGTCTTGAAGACGGCTCGTTCGTGGGTCGCACCGAGTGCGAGCGCACCCTCGTAATAAGCTTCGGGCACTGCTCGGAGTGCCGCTTCGGTCGTGCTGATGATGGTGGGCAGGATCATGATGCCGAGCAGGATCGATGCGGTGAGGATACTCTTGCCGCTTCCGCCGAAAAGTTTCTGCATAATGGGTACGATGACGGTCAGTCCGAAGAAGCCGTAGACGATCGAAGGGATACCCGCGAGCAGGTCGATGGCGGGCTTTAACAGCTTGTGCAGGCGCTCGGGGCAAAAGCGTGCCAGAAATGCCGCGCAGAGGATACCGATCGGCACGCCGATGATGATCGCACCCGCAGTAATATAGATACTGCCGAGGATCATGGGCAGAATGCCAAACTGATCATTCAGCGGACGCCATTTTTCGCCGAAGATAAAGTTATCGAAGATGCCCGCCTCGATCATAGCGGGTACGCCGCTTGCAAAGAGAAATATGCAGATCATCGCAACGGCAAAAATCGACATACAAGCGGCGAGTAAAAAGACGCCGTGCATGACATTTTCTTTAATATTGTTTTTCATATTGATCCTTTCATAGAGGACAGATATAAACCCGACGCATGCCCCGAAACGTAACCTGTTCCGGGGCTGATTCGAGATAGATTTACTTTACTTCAGACCACTTGGTGATCTCGCCGATGTAGATATTCTTAACCTGCTCGGTGGTCAGACCGTTTATTTCGTTATCTTTGTTAACGATCACTGCAACACCATCGGTGCAGATCTGAGTGGGAACGAGACCTTTTTCCAATTCGGAATCCTTAACCGCTCTCGAAGCCATACCGATCTCGCACTTGCCTTCAGCTACGTCATTCATACCGGTGGAAGAGTCAGTAGTCTGGAGTTTGATCTCAGCATCAGCATTGATCGCCTTATATGCTTCGATCAGCTTTTCCATCAAAGGAGAGACAGAAGAGGAACCCGAAACCGTGATCTCACCTGCAGGCTTGGTACCTGCGTATGCACCGTTGTTGCCATCGCTGACATAGCCGTTGTTTTCAATAACCGTCTGACCTTCTTCGCTCAGGATGTAAGCAATAAAGTCCTGTGCCAACTCGGGAGTATCTTCCTTAGTAGCAATGTTGAAGGGACGGGTGACCTTGTAGGAGCCGTTCTTGACGTTCTCGACAGTTGCGGCTGCTCCGTCGATCTGAAGCGCCTTTACGGTATCCTTCAGCGAACCGAGCGAAACGTAACCGATCGCATTTTCGTCACCTGCTACAGAGGTGATTACGACAGAAGTCGAGCTGTAAATTTCAGCATCCTCGGTAGTACGGTCAATCTTGTTGCCGTCAGCGTCCTTTTCTTCAACGCCAAACAGTTCTACAAAAGCACCTCTGGTACCGGAACCTTCCTCACGGGAAATTACAGTGATGGTGTCATTGCCCCCTTTTTCATCATTCGAGCAGCCTGCGAGAGCACCTGTGAGTGTGAATGCACACAGCATCATTGCAAGGATCTTTTTCATGTGTTTTCTCCTTAAATTTTAATATTATATCAACGATCTCTCGATCGTGTGAGTACAGTATAACCGAGGCTTGTAAAATCCGTCACCATCAATCGGTTAAATCGGGGTTATTTTTGCTTTTTACCAAAGCATATAACTGAGTGCGATCTCGCGGTCACTGACCCGACGTTTCGGGCTGCTGTTGCTCGATTCAGTAGAAGCCGACTTCACTTTTTCGTTGTCATTTGTCTTTGAAATGGCGTTTTTGTGTGTTTTGGAACTTGTTTTCTTCTTGAACAGCATCATTTTCCTCTCCTTTCGCCATTATTATATGTTTTTTATGTCAAATCGGATAGCACTGTGATGTCAAATGTATGTAAAACTATGCGCACAACCAGCTTGTGATAAATCGAGTCGGCAAGTACTTGCCGCCCAAAAAAGGTTTAGGAGTTCCAAGAACCCTTTTTCAAAAGGGTTCTTGGTGGGATGCAAGGACAGCGCCCTTGCCGGGGTGCAGTGGCAGAGCACCTGCCGGAGCTCGAGTCAGAGCCTCGAATTTGATCATTTCGGCTTGCTTTGGGCGAAGAGGGCGGCTCCGACGGCACACATCAGTGCGGTGGTGATGCCCGCGGCAGTGGCGGTCAGACCGCCGACAAGTGCACCGACCAGCCCTTGCTCGTCGACCGCCTTCTCGACGCCTTTAGCAAGCGAGTAGCCAAAGCCTGTCAGCGGAACAGATGCGCCTGCGCCTGCGAGATCGATGAGTGGCTGATAGAGCCCGAGTGCGGTCAGTGCCACCCCCGAAACGACGTAGGTCACCAAAATGCGTGCAGGGGTGAGCTTGGTTTTGTCGATGAGGATCTGCGCGATCACGCAGAACAGTCCGCCGACGATAAATGCCATGATCCATGTTTTCATGCTTTTCCCTCCTTTTGTGAGGCGTTGCAACCTTTGGTAAGGTGGACGAGGTGCGCAATGCCCGCGATCGGCAGTCCTTGCTGGACGCTGGCAGGGTTCATCAGTGCGCCCGTCCCGATAAAGAGGATGTTGGTGCACTTTCCTGCCGCCATCTCGGGCAGAATGTGGGTCGCGAGCACCATTGCAGAGCATCCGCAGCCCGATGCACCTGCGTGCATATCCTGCCGCACACGATCGTAGAGAAGCAGTCCGCAGTCACGGTAACGCTCGTCCATCTCGTAGCCAAGCTCGCCCATCAGCTCGCATACGATGCGATGTCCCTCAAAGCCGAGGTCGCCTGTGTAAATGCCGTCGTAATCGGCAGGGGTGGTGTTTGTGGCAGCAAAATAACGGTGAAGTGTGTCCACTGCCGCAGGCGCCATCGCTGCCCCCATATTGTTCGCATCGGTGATCCCTCCGTCGTTGATCCGCCCGATGCAGACGTCCTTCACCTCGGCTACACCCTCTCCGCGATGGAGGAAAAACGCACCTGCCGCCGTTGCGGTGTGCTGGGCGGTCGGCGTACGCTGTGCACCGTATTCGAGCGGGTAGCGGAACTGTCGCTCAGCCGAGCAAAAATGCGAGGAGGTGATCAATCCTGCCCTGCGCTCACTTCCGTCACAAATGAGCGATGCGAGCAGGATTCCCTCCGCACAGGTCGAACAAGCACCGAACAGCCCCAAGAATGGCAGTTCGAAGGTCGCAAGCCCGTAGCTCGACGAAGTGCACTGGTTGATCAGGTCGCCTGCAAGCAGCAGCTCGGGCATCTCCTTTTCTGCCTTCGCCATTGCAAGATTGCAGGCAATGCGCTGCATCTCCGATTCAGCTTTTTCCCAGCTTTCCTGCGAGAAACGGTCGCCCGAATCGTGATAGTCGAGCGCTCTGCCGAGCGGTCCGTCGTATTCATCCTTGCCGCCAACCGATGCATAGGCGTAGATGCTCACTTTTTGTTTGATCGGTAGTACCATTCTCTTTCCTCCATACCCTCAAAAGAGCGACATGATATAATAGATGACACCGTAAATCACACTCGCCAGTGTGCCGTACAGGATCACAGGACCTGCGATAATGAAGATCTTCGCACCGAGGCCGAGTACCCAACCCTCTGCTTGTGGTCAAGTAGGACCCATTAATTTTTTGCAAAAATTTCGGATT
>CAYRQA010000058.1:0-10672 GCA_964426285.1 uncultured Lachnospiraceae bacterium
GAAGTCCAGAAACTTCTTTCAAGAAGTTTCTGGCGGGGTGCAGGGGCAGAGCC
Source organism: uncultured Lachnospiraceae bacterium (assembly GCA_964426285.1). Lineage (GTDB taxonomy): Bacteria > Bacillota > Clostridia > Oscillospirales > CAG-272 > CAKSQF01. The sequence continues at coordinate 54 of CAYRQA010000058.1, forward strand.
CCTGCAGAAGAGGTTTCTATGATTAAATTCGGAATGTCCATTTACTGTATCTCGCGCAAGATCGTGAGCGGCGAGATCACGCCCATCGAGGCGTACCACAAGCTCTGCGACTGGGGCGCAGAGGGGGTCGAGCTCGTCCCCTTCGGCTTCAACATTGCCGAGCAGCCAAAGCTAATCGATCAATTCAAAGAAGCAGTCGCCGAAAGAGGCGTGCCGATCACCAACTATTCGCTCAACGGCAACTTCCTGCTCATCACCGACAAGGAATTTGACGCAGAGATCGCACGCGCAAAGCGCCACATCGATGCCGCCGCGAAGCTGAACATCCCCACCTTCCGTATGGACAGTGCGGCATTCCGCAGACCCATCTCGGAAAACACGATCGAAAACTTCCAGAAGGAAGTGCCGACCATCGTGAAGGCGTATCAGATCCTCTGCGACTACGCTTCGCAGTATGGCATGACCATCCTCATGGAGAATCACGGCTTCCACGCCAACGGCGCAGACCGCGTACGGCAGATCATGAAGATGGTCGACCGCGGCAACTTCGGTCATCAGCTCGACGTGGGCAACTACACCTGCGTCGACGATATCCCCGAGGTCGCGGTGAAGAAGATGATCCCCTTCGCCAAGACGGTGCACATGAAGGATTTCTATATCCGTCCCGAACACCGCAATCCGGGTGACAGCGATCAGTTCAACTGCGAAAACAGCTGGTTCAGGTCGGTCGGCGGCTCGTATCTGCGCGGCTCTATTCTCGCACAGGGCGACATTGACATCTGGGATGTCACCCGCACCATCAAGCGCAGCGGCTACGACGGCTACATTTACCTCGAATACGAGGGCATGGAAGAGTGCGAATACGGCACGAAGGTGTCGTTCGACAACATGAAACGCATCTGGGGAGAAGTGTGAGCGGTCTTCCCGCTTAGGAGGAAACTCCTTCAAGAACTATATAAAAGCGCGACGAATACGCGGGCTCGCAATAGGGATGTTATCTTTGAATAGTGGTCCTTTTCATAGGAGATATGGATTATTCCATATCTCCTATTGCTATTTGTGCCGTTATACGCACATGAGATCATCGAGTTCGCCGAAGCCCTTGAACAGAATGCGTAAAGGTAAATCACAAAGCACCTCAAATGAAGACCATATTCTTCCTTCATTCGGGGTGCCTTGAGAGTTGTGGACTTAGTTATGTTGGAGTAACACCTCTATCATAATTCTCGCCCCAAGAGTAAACCCGCTGACGAACGCTTCACACTCTGAGATACCATACATCTCTGCGGAGCAGTCAGCAAAATGCTCGAAGATCGCTTTTTCTTCATCACTCAATCGTTTGTTTAGATTCTTTTGGTATCGTGCAATCTCGCTGACCAGGTCTTCCATACGACTGCCTTTCTTCAGATCTCGCTCGCATGGTGTCAAGTTTCCGTAAAATATATCTTGGATTGTCCTACTCATTGACTCTCCCTCCTTCAACACGACACAATACCACAGAGCCATGCGAAAGTCCAGTAAACAAACTGTAAACTCGAAAGAAAAGCCCACAGCATGGAATCCATTTCTGAATTCCGTGCTGTGGGGTTAAGTTACTCTCAATCGGTTGGTTTAGATAACATCCTTATTGAGTGTCAGCCTGCTCGTCGCGCACTTTATACCAAACCACTCCGACAATCGGTCACAATCGCCGATCGTCGGAGTGGTTTTGGTTATGCTTTTTCAGCCTCGGTTGGCTCAGCCTTCTTCTCTTCCCTATTCTTCATCACTTTGTCGCGCACGAGGATGCCCACGATGCCGACGACGGCAGTGACCGCGATGAGGATGACCGTCGTTGAAAGATCGCCCTCGGAGAAGTTTGCACCGATCGAGGTCGACAGGATCAGTGCAGGCAGACGACCGAGTGTTGCAAGGATCACGATCGTGGAAGACTTCGCCTTGGTGAAGGGGGCGAAAAAGGTGATCAGATCCTTGGGCGAACCGGGAATCAAGTAGAGAATGAAGAGCAATCCGTCCCTTTTCACCGAATCGTGCAGGAATTTCAGCTTTTCAAAGCCTTTGGAATTGACGAATTTATTGACAAACCTGATGCCGAACTTGTTGACGCCCCAAACAACGAGCACCGTTCCAAGGACGTTGCCGATCGTTCCGACTACAGCCCCGCCGATCGTTCCGAACATGAAGCCCATGAGAATGGCAAAGGGTCCGCCGTGTACAAATGCGAGAATCATCTGCAAAATCTGCGCAATAATCATGATCGGATAGCGCCAAAAGCCAAACCGATCGAGAAAATCCTGGATCGGCTCGAGCAGTGCGCGAAGCTCCTCTCCCCGTGCATTCTGAAAATCCCCGGCGATCGGATAGATCACGATCGTGGCGGCAACCACCAAAAGGGCTAACAGGATGAGCAGGCAGACGATAGCCCCCTTTTTCAGCATGACTTTTCTGTCGGTTGTCATTTACATCTTCCTTCCGGCAGAAAAACCTGCCTTGTCTTCATTTCATTCATTTCCTTCATTATAGACAGTTTCTTTTACGGTAATGTGAACAAAGTCGAAAATGATGGGAAACATTTATTGATTTTGTCAATTTGCGCGATCTCACTCGACTGATTTGAGCGACTCTGCCATATTGATCTGCTCGATCGTACCGTAGATCACAAGATTGACGACCACTGCGAAAAGCATCGTTAGCAGGAATGCCGTAAGATAGCTCATCGGGTCGACCTGCACGTTAAAGCGGATCATATCGACGTCGATCTGAGCCATGACGAAGGCATGAAGCGCCTTGCCGAAGGGCAAACCGATCAGCGCACTGATCCCTGTCAGCATGAAGCTCTCGCGGAAGACGTAAGCCGCACTCTCCGAGCGATGGAAGCCGAGCACCTTGATTGTGGCGATCTCACGGACGCGTTCGGTGATGTTGATGTTGGTCAGATTGAAGAGAACGATAAAGGCGAGCAATCCCGCGCAGAAGATGACCAGCAGGACTACGTAATCCATGCTCTTGAGCGTCTGATTCAGGCTTTCGAGCATATCGGCGTTCAAGGATACACGGGAGACCGCTTCGTCAGAGCTGATCTCTGCCGACAGCTCGTGAAAATCGACCCCTTCGGAAAAGTTGATGAACACCGTGGTGAACTCAGGTGTTTTTCCCCAGCCTTCCTCGTAGGTTTCGGTCGAGAGGAAGATATAGCTGTCGATATAGTTGTCGAAAACGCCGCTGATCCTGACGGTGATCTCCTTCAGGCGCTCGTCGCGCAGGGTGAGTGTGTCGCCCGCTTCGAGGTCATAGCGCTCGGACAGCTTGCGGTTGATCAGTGCCTCCCCCTTTTTCGGCAGGGTGAGTTCAGTCCCGTCGTCGGAGAGCAGCCAGAAGTCGGAAATATCGCTGCCATCGATGACAATGAGGTTGGTGTCCTTCACCTCGTCATCTGTTACCAGTGTGACGCTGCTCTTGTGGGCAAAATAGGCGTTGTCGATCCCACTCGAGTGTGTCGAGAGAAACGCCTCCGATTCATCGCCCTCAAATGCATCCGACAGGGTAATTTCGGCATCGTAAATGCTGATCAGCTCAAATTGATCAGTGGCAATGCCCTTCACCGAGTCCTGCAGACCCAGACCTGCAACCAGCAGTGCGGTGCATCCGCCGATGCCGAGGAGCATCATGAATAATCGATTTCGGTAGCGGAAAACGTTGCGCAGCGACACCTTCACGAGAAAACTCAGCCGTTTCCACAAAAAAGGAATATATTCGAGGAAAATGCGTTTGCCTGCTTTGGGTGCGACTGGACGGATCGCTTGCGCGGGCATCTGCGAAAGCTCCTTGCGGCAGACAAGCCACACCGTGCCCACCGAGCAAGCAATCGATACGATGAGCGAAACGAGGGCGAGGGGCAGGCTGAACACGTATTCGAGCTCCGCAAACCCATACATCATGTCGTACGCGATCCAGATGACCTGCGGAAAAATAATCGTCCCTGCGATAAAACCGCCCACGCAGCCGATCGCAGCGGCAGAGCCTGCATAGAGCATATATTTGCTCAGGATCTTGCCGTCCGAGTAGCCGAGTGCCTTCCAGACGCCGATCTGCGTGCGCTGCTCCTTGACAAGTCTGGTCATGGTGGTCATGCAGACGAGCGCCGCCACCAGAAAGAAAAAGACAGGAAAGACTTTGGCAATGCCCTCGACGATGTTGGTGTCGTTATTGAAGGAAGCGTAGCCCATGTTGCTTTCACTGCGCGAAAGTGCGTATGCTTCGGGCTTTTCAATGGCGTCTCGGTCGGCTTCTGCCTGCTCGATCTCGGCAAGCGCATCTGCAAGCGCCGCTTCGGCTTCGGCAAAGCCCTCCTCGGCTTCCTTTTTGCCTTCTTCGTATCCATCCATGCCCGCTTGCCACTCGGCACGGCTCGCATCGAGCGCCGCTCTCGATGCCGCGATCTGCGCCATCGACGCCGTGTAGGACGCTTCATCAATTAAACCTGCGCCGTATGCCTGTTTCAGCGAGTCTTCGTTCGCACTCAGCTCGGCTTCTCCGTTATCGATCGCACTTTTGGCTTCATTCAGCTGTGCAAGCGTATCGGCGAGCGTCTGCTCAACATCCTGCTTTTCGGCTTGGTAATCGGCTACGCCCTGATTATACTCGCTTCGGGCATCGTCAAGCTGCACATTGATCTCATCGATGATCGCCCGATAGCGTGCATCTGCCGCCGCTTCGGCGAGCGCTTCGATCTCCGCCCTGACCGCTTCAATGGCATCGTCGTATTCTTCGCTGTAGATCTCACCGTCCGCATCGACGGTGAGGTAGATTTCGGTGAAATAGTCACTGTCGAAGCCGTCGGCGGGGATATAGAAGAAGCCCGCCAACTTGCCGTTTCCGAGCGAAGTGTTGCCCCGCTGGAAGTTCATATAGTTCACCGAACGGGCAAGTCCGACGATAGTATATTCGCTCTGCGAAAAATATCCGTGCGTGTCCTCATCGTTGGTCGTCGAAATGGTGAGCTTTTCGCCGATCGCGGCTTCCGAATAGAGCTCACTGTCCACGAGGCATTCATTTGCCGCCTGCGGCAGTCTGCCTGCTACGAGCGAGGGGGTATTGATCTTTTGGGTGATCTGCATGGCTTTGAGCACCTGCTCGGCGCCGTCACTGCCCGTGACGATCACGTCTGCCGTGACCGACCCTTCGGCGGCTGTCACACTGCCCTCGGCGCTGATCAGTTCGAGCCCTTGACTGTCAAGCCCCATCGTCGAGGCGAGCATGAAATCGTACATATTGTGCTCGTCGAGGTAGCGGTCACCCGTCGCCACCATCTGCTCGCAGCAGATCGAAATGCCCGCATAAAAGCCGACACCGAGCGCAATGATGAGCAGAATGGCAAAATAACACCCGAGATTTTGCTTGATATCCCGCAGCAGCAGTTTCAAAAAGAGTGCTTTTTTCTTCATCGGCGCACCTCCGTCACCATTCGATGTCCTCGACCGGGATCGGGTTGGGATTGGTGACCTCCGAGACGATCTTGCCGCTCTTCACCTTTATCACGCGGTCAGCCATCGCGGTGAGTGCGCTGTTGTGGGTGATGATGATGACCGTCATGCCGCTCTGACGACCGGTGTCCTGCAGGAGCTTGAGCACGCTCTTGCCCGTCTGATAGTCGAGTGCGCCCGTCGGCTCGTCGCAGAGCAGAAGCGATGGATTTTTGGCAAGTGCGCGTGCGATCGCCACTCTCTGCTGTTCGCCGCCCGACAGCTGAGCGGGAAAATTGAGCGCGCGCTCGGCAAGCCCCACCCTTTCGAGCACTGCTTGGGCATCGAGGGGCTCCTTGCAGATCTGCGCCGCCAGCTCTACGTTTTCGATCGCCGTAAGGTTTGGGATGAGATTGTAAAACTGGAAGACGAATCCGATCTCGTGACGGCGGTACTCGGTGAGCTGTTTTTTGCTGTATGCCGAAATCTCCTTGCCGTCGAGGTAGATCTTGCCCGAGGTGAGCTGATCCATGCCGCCGAGAATGTTGAGCAGGGTGGTTTTCCCCGCCCCTGACTGACCGACGATGACGCAAATCTCCCCCTTGTTTACCGAAAAGCTCGCGCCGTCGAGCGCTTTGATGGTCACATCGCCCGTTTGGTATTCTTTGCACACGTTTTCAAATTGCACGAATGCTTGCTTCATGTTCACGCCTCTTTTAATGTATTTCCGCACGATCGGATCTGCTGTCCATGCTTGTGAGATTCCTTTGGGGCAAAAGAGCCTGTCCATCGGTCGGGCAGGCTCAAGGTGTTCTGATTACGGCAAGCAGTGTCCTGCCGAAAGATATATTTCGTACCACTCTTTGCGGGTGAGGGTAATATCCGCACCTGTGCAAATATCGGCAAGGCGTTCGGGCTTGGTCGTGCCTGCGATAACTTGCATATTCGCGGGATGGCGCAGGATCCACGCGGTCGCGATCGCCGATTTACTGACGTTGTAGCGCTCTGCGATCTCGGTGAGTTTGGTGTTCAGCTCGGGAAATGCTTCATTGTCGATGAAGACACCGTGCTCCGAACTCTGAAAGGGCGACCACACCTGGATCGTCATGTTCGTCAGGCGGCTGTATTCGAGCAGACCGCCGTCGCGCATGACCGATTCTTCATTCTTCATGTTGACGTTCATGCCCGATGTGACCATGCCCGCCTCGGTGATCGAAAAGCGGAGCTGATTGGCGATCAGCGGCTGTTTAAATGCCGTTTTGAGCAGCTCGACCTGCAAGCTGTTGAAGTTCGACACGCCGAAATAGCGCACCTTTCCGCTCTGATGCAACATCTCAAACACTTCGGCGACCTCTTCGGGCTCGACCAGCGTATCGGGATGATGCAGAAGCAGTGCATCAATATAGTCGACAGACAGTCGCTCGAGCGATGCGTCGACCGCCGACAGGATGTAGTCCTTCGACAGATCGTACTGTCTCGAGCGCACACCGACCTTAGTCTGAACGATCATCTTTTCTCTTGCGCTCGGATGGCGCTTCAAGTAGTCACCGAAACGGCGCTCCGAACCGCCGCCTCCGCCGTACACGTCGGCGTGGTCAAAGTAATTGAGACCGCATTCGAGCGCCTGATCGATCAGGCGGTCTGCCTGTTCCTGCTCAATGCGCGCCAGCCGCATACATCCGAGCGAGATCGCCGAGCACTCGATCCGCCCGCCCATTTTGATTTTTTTCATGAATTTGTCTCCTTTGGGGCTCTGCCCCAAACCCCGGCAAGGGCGCCGCCCTTGCATTCCAGCAGAAACCTTCTTGAAAGAAGGTTTTTGCACTTCCAAGAACTTTTGCCATGCAGGGCGAATGCTCGCCCTGCGGGGATGACTTTCCGCCAAATCTTGTAGGGACAGGCGTCCTCGACGGTCCGTCGTAGGATTATCGCCTATTTTATCACGATTGCTAACCGTTTGTTTTCGGACAGTCGAGGACGCCTGTCCCTACAAGAGAACACAACACGAAGCCCGCTCGGCAAGCATTTGCCGAGCATTTATAAAGTTTTCGAAAGGTTCTTAGGAAAACCTTTTGAAAAAGGTTTTCCTAAGTGGGGTGCAGGGGCAAAGCCCCTGCCGCTCACCTTTCCTTCGCGCTCATCTCGCAATAGAGGCATCGATAAACCTTTTTCTTGCGGTTCGCGAGCTTGAAGATCTGCGGCAGTTCCTGCTCGCAGGAGGTGATGCAGCGGGGATTCTTGCATTGGAGCACGCCCTCTACCCGCTCGGGCAGTTCAAGCGACAGCCGCTGTACCACATTGCCCCGCTCGATAATGCTGACCGTGATACCGGGATCGAGATAACCGAGCACATCGAAGTTGAGATCGATGACATCGTAAATTTTGAGCACGTCTTTTCTGCCCATTTTCCTGCTGGCGGCATTCACAATGACCGCGACCGTACAACCGAGCTTGTCGAGTTGCAGTACACGGTAAATATCCATCGCCCGTCCCGCGGTGATATGGTCGAGCACGACGCCGTTTTGAATAGGATTAACCATCATATCGTTTATCCTCCGATCTTAATATCAAGCAGCTTGAGAATCAGCGCCATGCGGATATACTTACCGTTGAGCGCCTGTTTGAAGTAGCAGGCACGCGGATCGTCATCGACAGCGACCGAGATCTCGTTCACTCTCGGCAGAGGGTGCAGAATGATCAGGTCGTCCTTGGCGGTCGTGAGCTTCTCAGGGGTGAGAATATAGCTGTCGCGCAGGCGAATGTAGTCTGCTTCGTTGAAGAAGCGTTCCTGCTGTACGCGGGTCATGTAGAGCACGTCGAGCTCGGGCATGACCGCCTCAAGCTTGGTCGTCTCGACAAATTCGATATTGCTCGGCAGGAGCACGTCCTGGATGAGGTAGTCGGGAATTTTCAGCTCGTTGGGCGAAATGAAGATGAACTTCACGTCGGGGTAACGGCTCATGGCGCAGAGGAGCGAGTGAACGGTACGACCGAACTTCAGGTCGCCGCACATACCGATGGTCAGCCCGTCAAAGCGACCCTTTTCGAGGTTGATGGTGAGCAGATCGGCGAGGGTCTGCGTGGGGTGATTGTGACCGCCGTCGCCTGCGTTGATGATCGGCACGCCCGATTTCATCATTGCCACTCTCGGCGCGCCCTCCTTGGGATGGCGCATGGCGATGATGTCGGCATAGCAGCTGACCATGCGGACGGTGTCGGCTACGCTCTCGCCCTTGGATGCGGACGAGCTTGCCGCAGACGAAAATCCGAGCACATTGCCGCCCAGTTCGAGCATTGCCGCCTCAAAAGAGAGGCGGGTACGGGTGGAGGGCTCGAAGAAAAGGGTTGCGATCTTCTTGCGCTTGCACGCGTCAGCGTACTTGTCGGGGTTTGCCATGATATCCTTGGCGGTTGCGACCAGCTCGTCGATCTCCTCGACCGTGAGATCCATAATATCGATCAAACTTCTCATGCTTTTGCTCCGTTCACTGCGAGGTAATTCTTGATGCGTGCTACGTTTTCGGCGTTGGCTTCGTCTTCCTCGAGGTATTCGATGATGTCGTATACGTCGACGACCGAGTAGACGGGGAAGCCGAATTCTTCCTCAACCTCAGCCATTGCCGACTTGTCGGTCTTGCCCTTTTCCTTGCGGTCGACCATGACGAAGGTCGCCGCCACCTTGACGCCCTCGAGGTTTCCGAGGATCGCCATGCTCTCACGGATCGCCGTGCCTGCGGTGATAACATCCTCGGTGATGACCACCTCTTCGCCCGCCTTCGGGACGTAGCCTACGAAGACACCGCCTTCACCGTGGTCCTTGGCTTCCTTGCGGTTGAAGAAGAAGGGGACGTCGAGCCCACCCTTCGCCAGCGCGATCGAGGAGGCAACGGCGATCGAGATGCCCTTATAGGCAGGTCCGTAGAGTACGGTGCGCTTGCTGCCGATCTTATCGGCGTATGCCTTGGCGTAGAACTCGCCGAGTTTGGCGATCTGCTCGCCCGTCTTGATCTCACCTGCGTTGATGAAGTAGGGGATCTTGCGACCGCTCTTTGCGGTGAAGTCGCCGAACTTTAATACGTTTGCGCTTTTCAGAAAATCGATAAACTCTCTCTTGTAGCTTTCCATGATTGGTTCTCCTTTTCAGGTATTATTCCGTAATGTGAGTTTTTTCCGAGAAGGGGCGAAACCATCTCAGACGCCGAAGTTTTCGCCCCTTCTCGGGCTCTTCCCCACTTCCTTGGCTCCGCTCTTGCGGAAATCAACTGTGTTGCCGACGAGAATTCGTCGACTTATCAAAAGTTCTTTGCGTCTCTTTCTTTCAAGAAAGAGACCGGGGTTCCAAGGGGCAACGCCCCTTGGTCAACCCACAAATTCTCGTACGCAACGGCGGTACGCTGCGACGGGGTCCTCTGCGGCGGTGATGGGGCGACCGACCACGATGTAGTCAGAGCCGATCTCTTTGGCGGCGGCGGGGGTCATCACTCTCTTCTGATCGCCGATGTCGCCGTCGGCGAAGCGAACGCCGGGGGTCACGGTGAGGAAGTTTTTGCCGCAGTGCTCATGCACGATGCCTGCCTCGAGAGGAGAGCAGACTACGCCGTCCAGACCGCTGTCAGCAGCGTTCTTGGCATAGGAGAGCACCACGTCCGCCACGGGCTGATCGATGAGCAGCTCGTTGGTGAGCATATTCTGATCGGTCGAGGTGAGCTGAGTGACGGCGATCAGGATGGGACGGCTGCCGTCGGGACGGGTGAGCCCCTCGAGCGCGCCTTTCATCATGGCAGAGCCGCCCGATGCGTGAAGGTTGGTCATATCCACGTCGAGGTTCGAGAGAACGCTCATCGTCTTCTTAACGGTGTTGGGGATGTCGTGGCACTTCAGATCGAGGAAGACCTTGTGTCCGCGCGCCTTGATCTCGCGCACGATCTCAGGTCCTTCCGCGTAGAAGAGCTCCATGCCGATCTTCACGAAGGGTTTCTCATCCTTGAAGAGGTCCAGAAAGTCAAATACTGCCTTTTTTCCTGCAAAATCGCAGGCAATGATTACGTCTTTTCCCATGTTTATGTCTTCCTTTCGGTTATTTACGAGTTTTGACGACTTAAATAAAGTCTGTTCTTGCTGTTAGTAGGCGGAACGCAGAGCGTTCCGTGTGGGGAG
>CAYRQA010000059.1:0-10618 GCA_964426285.1 uncultured Lachnospiraceae bacterium
GCCCTCTGGCTGCAGATTGGACTCACGGCGTTCACGCTCAGCCTTCATCTGCTTTTCCATCGCATCCTGAATCTCGCGAGGAGGCATGATGTTCTTCAGCTCGACACGGGTGACCTTGATGCCCCAGGGGTCGGTCGCTTCGTCGAGGATGGCGCGCATCTTCACATTGACCACGTCGCGGGAGGTGAGGGTAGCGTCCAGTTCGAGCTCGCCGATGAGGTTACGAAGGGTGGTGGCGGTCAGATTTTCAATCGCAGCCATCGGGTTGGCGTGGCCGTAGGCGTAGAGCTTGCAGTCGGTAATCTGGTAGAAGACGACGGCGTCGATCTGCATCTTGACGTTATCCTTGGTGATAACCGGCTGAGGAGGGAAGTCTGCGACCTGCTCCATGAGGATGATGCGCTTGGCGATGCGCTGTGCAAAGGGAATCTTCCAGTGGATGCCGGTCTCCCAGGTCTTCTGGTAGCTGCCCAGCCATTCGATGACGAAGGCATGACCTTGGGGAACGATCTTGAAGTTGGCGATGATGACGACCAGCGCGATGACGATGATCGCGACGACTGCAGTGATCGCCGCGGTAGGCTGTGCTGCGAGCAGCAAGGGGATGAATTTCATGTGTTTTCCTCCTGAAAAAGTTTATTTGACCGCAGGATCGGCGATCCCATCGGTATGTACGGTGTCGGGGGATGCGGAGTAGGTTCAGTCTTCGGTGAAGCGGGTGCAGATGAGTTTGACGCCTTCGATGCGCAGTACCTTCACGTGCGCGCCGACTTCGATGATCTCGCCCTTCTTTTCGGTGCGGGCGGTCCAGCGCTTGCCGTCGATCTTGACTTCACCCGAGGGGGTGAGATTGTTGATCTCTTCGGTGACGTTGCCGATGCCGCCGATGATGCGGTCGGCATTGGTGGGGATGTGCTGCTTGGGCTTGCCGAACTTCTTGTAGAGCAGCCTGAAGAGTATGATCAGCACCAGTGCGGATGCGAAGTAGACGATCAGCTGTACCGACAGGTCTACGTCGCAGAGTGCGAGGATCATGCTGACGATGCCGCCGGGCAAGAACCAGATGGCGACCAGCTCGGTGGTCAGTGCCTCAACGACGACTGCAAGGATGATCGCGGCGATCCAGATAAAGAACATAATGGAAAATCCCTCCTTCTCTTGTGTGTTGTCGGACGTTACGTAGGTCGGCGTGCTGATCTGACTGATCTTGACGCTGCCTTTGTAATCCAGAATTTCAAAAATTTGAGTTCTCGAATCACCTTCGCGGTAAAAATCGTTGCGGAAGGTGCCGTTGTTGTCCTTGATGCAGTAATTCACCTGACAATAGGTGACGGTAGCACCTTGGTAGAGTCCGTTTGCGTCGCCGTCCTTCAGGTACTCGCTCGACAGTTCCTTGACGCGGAAGTTGTAGAGCTTTTGCGGGGCAAAGGACAGAGCCCCATTCTCTTTGATATAATCGTCGGTGAAGAGCGAATTGTAGGTGTCGCTGTCGCCGGCGATGACTGCCGTGCGGAAGGTTTCGAAGAGCCTGCAGACCTCGCCGTATTCACCCGCGTCGCCGTTGACCTCGAAGGTCTCGCCCGAAAGGGAGGTGTAGTAGAGGAAACGATTCAGGTCCGTGTATTCGCTGTCGGCGGTGAAGTCCTCGTCGTAGACAGGGGTATCGAAATAGGCTTCGTCGTAGGTGACCACGGTGGTCGGGGGCTCCTCGGTGATTTCCTCTGCCAGCCTGTCAAAGGGGATCAGTTTGAGCAGGAGCAGAAGCAATGCGAGAATGCCGATGACGGCAACGAAGGTGACGGCGCTCTTTTTGGAGCGGGAAACGGGCGGCTTGCCGCTCTCGGTCGGTTGATCGGCGATCGGCTCGGGGGTGTTCGGCGTCTCGGCGGGCTCGTGATTCGGGGACGTATTGGGGGGCATGGGAAGCTCTCCTTTCTGTTACCGTTGGATTTCGGATTGAATACCTTTATTATAACACATATTCGTGCTTTTTGCAAGTGTAATCTGTCAAGAGCTGATTCACGGCGAATAAGCGGTAACTTCCGATGAATTACTCTGCTGAAATAAGTATAACACACAATCACAAGATTGTCAAGAGGGTTTATTGAATTTTTATCAAAAGTCAGAAAAATAATTGTTTACAAATAGGAAGTTGACAAACAGACCGATGTCGGCTATAATATAGTGGATAGAAAACTTCAGATTCGGAGGAATCGATTATGCGGGAATTGTTGATTGTGTTGGTGGCGCTCTGCTTTGCAGGGATATTGGCATTGGCGATCTACCTTGTGATGTCGCTGATGAAGCGGCACGCCCTGCGGCAGCTCTATGCTGACAGTGCACGCGATTTCCGCTTTGTCTGCGAACTGCTCAGACTTTACACGAAAAAGGACAGCGTGATCAAGAATCCCTGTCTGCTGCGAAGCTACGGAGCCGTCCCTTCTCGGGCAGATGCAATCGTGGTAGGGGGCGGCGGTCTGCTCATTCTGACGGTGATCGACGAACCCGGACAGTATTCCACGCCTGCCAACGGCAATTGGAGCATCTGGCAGGGCTGGGACAGAAAACAGATTCCCAACGCATTCCTGCCCGGTAAGCAGTATACCTCGGTGCTCACGAGCGTTTTGATGAAGAACGGGCTCTCTTGCCCAATCGTCAACGTGGTGGTGCTGACCGACGACAATGCGGAGGTCGATTCGCTCTATGATGAGAACGTGCTGACGGGCGATCGGCTGGTTCCCTACGTGAAGGCGTTCTGCCGCGGGCGTGCGCTCGGCAGAGGGGCTCAGGAGAAGCTGAAAAAGGCGATCAGAGCGCACCACGAGCAGTGCCAGCGCCGTCTGTCCACGACGATGGTCGACAGCGTCTCGACGATCTTCGGCAATACGGTCGAGCTGCCCGTGATCGAGCAGGAAAGAGAAATGGCGCACGAAAAGGTCGACCGTCCGCTCGAACAGGAGGGGCTGCTTGAGGAGAAGCCTGCCGAGCAAGCGGTCGCCGATGAACAGGTTGTCGCCGATGAGCGAACCGACGATGCGGCTGCAGCCGACACGACCGCCGAGGAGAGCGACGTGATCGATGCACTGTTCGGCTCTGCCGAGCAGACGCCCGAGCGCGACGAATAAAGCGGGGAAACCAATCATTCCCGACGGCGAAGGAACCGCTGTCGGGAATGAGCTTGTTTTTACGGTTTTTGGCGGCAAAAAAGAAGAAAAAACGAAAAAACCTATTGACAAAACGGTTGAAATGTGGTAAACTATTGTCACCTCTGCGGTGAGGTGCCTTTTTTTGCGCGCCTGCGAAAGGACACGGTCTTCTCCGTTTGAGGGAGGTAAACGAAGGAAAAGTCTTGCTTTTCCTAATTTTTTAGGAGGTGCCGAGTTGAGAGTTAAGATTACACTGGTTTGTAGCGAATGCAAGCAGAGAAACTACAACACTAAGAAAAACAAGAAAAACGATCCGGACAGACTTGAAATGAACAAGTATTGCCGTTTCTGCAGAAAGCATACCCTGCACAAGGAATCTAAGTAAGGAGGGGCGTTATGGCAGAACAGAAAGATCAAGTTTCCGAAGTAAAGGAAACCAAGGTGACCAAAGAAAAGCCCCAATCCAAAAAGGAAAAAAAGCAGAAGAACCATAAGGTCCGCAACTTCTTCAGAGATCTGAAAGCCGAGACCAAGAAGATCACATGGTATTCGAAGATCGATACCATCAAGAGCTCTGCGCTCGTAATCGCGATAATCGTGATTTTCGGAGCAGTGCTGGGTCTGGTCGACTGGGGGCTCAATTCGCTGATTGCGATCCTTGCCAACCTTGTCTGAGGCATAGGTCATGGATCTGAATCAGTATGCGGAGGGTATCCGCTGGTACGTCGTTCACACCTATTCAGGTTACGAAAATAAGGTAAAGACCAATCTTGAAAAAATCGTCGAAAACAGATCGCTTCAGGATCTGATCTACGATATCAGGATCCCTACCGAAACCGTGATCGAGGGCGAGGGCGAAGACCGCAAAGAAGTGGAAGTAAAGATCTTCCCCAGCTACGTGCTGGTCAAAATGATCATGAACGATAAGTCGTGGCATGTCATCCGGAATATTACAGGCGTGACCGGATTTGTCGGCCCCGGAAGCGAGCCCACTCCTCTCTCGGACGAAGAGGTGGCTGCACTGGGTGTTGAACACGCAGGACTTAACGCGCCGGCATTCGCTGTTGGCGACCAGGTTCGGATCAAATCGGGCGCAATGCAAGGCTTTGTCGGACGGGTGGATGCGATTTCTCCCGATTTCACCAAGGTCAAGGTCATGGCGTCTATGTTCGGCAGAGAAACTCCTGTCGAGCTCGATGCAGCCGATATAGAGCTGCTCAAACTGTAAAAATCATTCTTTGTTCGCATTGGCGAACGACTGCGCCGTTCGGCGCAAATGTGGGAGAGGGTAAATTTTGTATGCCCTCGCGTCAAGAACCACATCGGAGGTGTATTTAATTATGGCAAAGAAAATTACCGGCTATATTAAGCTTCAGCTGCCCGCAGGCAAAGCACTCCCCGGACCTCCCGTAGGCCCTGCACTGGGTGCACACAGCGTTTCCATCCCTAACTTCATCAAAGAGTTCAACGAAAGAACCAAGGCTCAGATCGGTCTGATCGTTCCGGTCGTTATCACCGTTTACGCTGACCGTTCCTTCACCTTTATCGTTAAGACTCCTCCGGCAGCCGTTCTCATCAAGAAGGTTGCAGGCATCGAGTCCGGCTCCGCTACGCCCAACAAGACCAAGGTCGCTACCCTGACGATGGCTCAGGTGACCGAGATCGCTACCACCAAGATGCCCGACCTGAACGCCGCTTCGCTTGAAGCTGCTATCAGCATGGTCAAGGGCACCGCACGCAGCATGGGCGTTATCGTGACTGACTGAGGATAGGAGGAAAGAATAATGGCTAACAATAAGGGTAAGAAATACCAGGACAGCGCAAAGCTGATCGAAAAATCCAAGCTTTACGATTCTACCGAAGCACTGGCACTCGTTTGCCAGACCGCTAAGGCTAAATTCGACGAGACCGTAGAGGCTCACATCAGACTGGGCGTTGACTCCCGTCATGCTGACCAGCAGGTCAGAGGCGCTGTAGTCCTCCCCAACGGCACCGGTAAGAAGGTTCGCGTACTTGCACTCGTTAAGGGCGACAAGGCTGACGAAGCTACCGCTGCAGGCGCTGATTACGTAGGCGCTGAGGAATATATCGAAAAGATCCAGAAGGAAAACTGGTTCGAATTCGACATCATCGTTACCACACCCAACATGATGGGTCAGATCGGCCGTCTGGGTCGTGTGCTCGGTCCTAAGGGTCTGATGCCTAACCCCAAGGCGGGTACCGTTACCATGGAAATCGGCAAGGCAGTTACCGAGGCTAAGGCAGGTAAGATCGAATACCGTCTGGACAAGGCGAACATCATCCACTGCCCCATCGGTAAGGCATCCTTCGGTCCCGAAAAGCTGAACGAGAACTTTACCGCTCTGATGAGCGCAGTTATCAAGGCAAAGCCTGCTGCTGCTAAGGGTCAGTACATCAAGAGCTGCGTACTGGCTTCCACCATGGGCCCCGGTGTAAAGGTAAATTCCTCCAAGCTCGGCTAATAGACACTAACCTGAGGGGCTACTTTTTGTAGCCCCTTTTTGCTTTTTGAAGGGTCGCCTGCCCGAATGTGCAGCACTCTCCTCGGATTTATGAAAGGAGATCTCCAAGTGGATAAAACCAAGTACAAGCTCATGGACGCCTTTTTTGTGTGGGCACTTTGTCTTCTGATCTTCGGAATAGCGGGCAGTCTGCTCTCAAAGGTGATCGGCATCTGGGCATACTATCTATGCGAGGCTGCCGCGCTCGGCGTTGTTCTTTTGGTCGCGAAGCTGACCGGACTGAAAAAGAAGCAGCTTTTGGCGATCGGCGAGTGCAAGCTCTCGGTCACCTCGGGCGCCGCACTCATCTGGGCGGGCGCACTGCTTGCCGCGATCCCCTTTTTCCTCTTTTCCCACCTGCTTGTGCCTAATTTCGCCGTGACCTGCTTTCACGTCTATGATTACACGGCCTCGCACCTCGCGGTTGCAGGCTTCGTACTCGTGGCGGCACTCTCCGAGACGCTGCTCTTCGACGGCTTCCTCTATCAGCGTGTGAAGGGACTTTCCCGCGGATGGCTGGTTGCACTGATCCTGGGCTTCGCCTACGGGCTCTATCATCTCGATCTCTACGTGCTCCTTCCGCTGGCGCTCGTCGGCATCGCGATCGCCTACGTGCGCACCAAATCGAACGGCTTGCTCCTCCCCTTTGTCCTGCGCCTTGCAACCGTCTCCCTTTCGCTTGCCTATATGCAGGCGTCCGATTCTGCCGAAGCGCTCGCCGGTTCTGCAATGGGCATCCTTCAGGTGGTCGGCTTCGCGATGATCTTCGTGGGCGCCGCGATCCCCGCCGGCGCACTCGGTGCACGCATTTTGGGCGGCTGGAAGGCGCGCTCGGTCTTCGAAAATTACATGATCGTCATCGTCGCGATCGTCCTCATTGCCTCCGGCTGCGGCATTGCGAGTCTTTGATTTGGGGCGCTGCCCCAAACCTCGCTTAGGGGAACTTCTTGAAAGGAGTTCCCCTAAGAACCCCTCAAGAACTTTATATGGCACGACGAATACTCGTCGTGCAGGGGAGTTCGCGGTTGGGGAAACAAACGCTTTGTAGAGACAAGGCGTACTCCTTCGGCTTCGCCGAAGGAGACGACTGTCCGCTCGCAGGAAGCTATATCAAACAGCACATCCGCAGAACAACGCAGTTGTTCTGCTTAAATAAAGTTTTAGGGGGTCTTAGGGGGGCTTTTTTCAAAAAGTCCCCCTAAAAACAAAAGCAAAATGCACTACATTACCGAAGGCATGGAGCCTGCCAAAATGCTCCGATATTTTGAAGAGATTTGCAAAATTCCGCGCGGTTCGGGGAACGAACGCGCCATATCCGACTATCTGGCGGCTTTTGCGAAGGAGCGGGGGCTTTACTGCGTGCAGGACGAGGCGATGAACGTCTTCATTCGCAAGGAGGCAACGCCCGATTGCGCAGACCGTGCCCCCATCCTTTTGCAAGGGCATATGGACATGGTGTGCGAGAAAAATGCGGACGTGAAGCATGATTTCACGACCGATCCCATTGATATATACATCGAAAAGGGCTGGATGAAGGCAAGGGGCACGACGCTCGGCGGCGACGACGGAGTGGCGGTAGCCATTATGTTGGCACTGCTTGACAGCGACGACCTTTCGCATCCGACGCTCGAGTGCCTCATCACCACCGAAGAGGAGACGAGCATGAAGGGCGCGGCGTCCTTCGACTATTCGCTTGTCACAGCACGTCGGGTCATCAACCTCGATTCGGAGGACGAAGGCATCGCGACCGCATCCTGTGCGGGCGGCGTCGATCTGAGCTTCCGCTATCCCACCGATCGCATTGACTGCCCCGCACGTCCGATGAGGGTTGAGATCAAGGGGCTCGCGGGCGGTCATTCGGGCGCTGATATTCACCTCTGCCGCGGCAATGCCAACCGTCTCATGGGGCGCCTGCTCGCGGCAGTCTACGAGCGCCATCCCTTCTCGCTGACCTCGATCAGCGGCGGAAACAAGCGCAATGCAATCCCCAGAGAGGCAACAGCCGAGCTGTTCACCGATCATGCCGACGAGGTCAAGGCGATCCTGTTCGAAGAGGAAGCCAAGCTGAAAAAGGAGCTTTCGTCGGCAGATGCAGGCTTCTGCATCCGCATCTCAAAGGGTACGCCTGCCGAGAAAATGCTCACCTGCAAGGATACCTCGGCGGTCATCAATCTGCTCACGCTCGTTCCCGAAGGGGTCATCGCCATGTCGCCCTTTGTCGACAATTTCGTGCGCACCTCCTCGAATATCGGCATCGTCACCACCACCCCCGAAGCGGTCGAACTGCTGCTCATGGCACGCTCCTCCTGCGACAGCGAGTTGGATGCGCTGACACGAACCTTCAAGCGCTTTGCCAAGCTGACGGGTGCCGAGCTGACGATCGGCAATCGCCATCCCGGATGGGATTTTGATCCGAACTCACGGCTTGCCGCCGATTTCCTGCGTGTGTACAAGGAAACCTTCGGCGAAGAGAGCAAGCCTGTGGTCAACGCCATTCATGCGGGGCTCGAATGCGGCATCATCGTTTCGGCGTTTGACGGGCATTGCGACGCCATCTCGATCGGACCGACCCTGAAGGGCATCCATACGCCCGACGAAGCGCTCGACCTCGGCAGCTGTAAAAGGCTTTGGAGGTTGCTCTTGAATCTCTTGAAGGCGTGAAATAAGCAGATAGCAAGCCCTTCACCGTGATCGGTGAAGGGCTTGACAATGATAGGATAGTATGGTATAATCTGTCTGCACCGAATGGTGTAGAAGCATACCGAGTTTGCTATGCAAACTTATACGGTGAGCGGTTGGCTTCCTTTCGCACTTTGCGAAGGAGGGAGCTCTTTTTGGATAGACCTCCTTTGACGCAAGTGAAGGAGGTGGTGCCGATGTACATAACGTTTGAGCAGCTTATGATGCTTGCTATGTTTGTATTAGCGCTGATCGACCTTATGTTCGATCATAACAACGACAAAAAGAGATAAACCGCCCTTAACTTCCCCAAGCTGAGCGGTTTATCTCTTAGCAACACGGAAGCGAACCGTCATCGGTGTGCTTCTTTCATTTATAGTATAGCATCACATCGAGCTTTTGTCAATGTTTTTCGCGCAAAAAAACATTGGTAAATCCCAATTTTCCCCTTGACAAGCGTACTGTCTTGTGCTATAATCAACTGTACTACAACACGTAGTACAGTGTAAGCCCGATCGGGCTTTGAAAGGATAGTACATGAATAAAAGAGAACGTGAATTGAACCAATCGATCCCGCCCGATGAAGGGAAGGGAGGAACTGTCTGTCGGAGCAGGCAGGGCAGAGCAGGTCGGATCGCGGTCATTGCGGCGGCACTGCTGCTGCTCGGCTGTCTGCTCACAAGCGCATTTACCCCTGCGGCTCAGCTCCATGATGAAGGGGCGCTCGGTTACATCCCCTGTGCCGACGATCTGCACGCTTTTGCGGGCGTAAAATCACCGCAATACTTCGTCTACAGCGTCGATTCGGGCGAATTTATCGGGCTGAGAGGTCGGCACGAGCGCGTTTATCCCGCATCGACCACCAAACTGCTCACCATTCTCTATGCGCTCACCCTGCTCGAGCCGACCGAGGAGGTTACACCGGGCAACGAGCTGACCTTAGTGAGGGCGGATTCGTCGATCGCCTATGTGAAGGCTGATCACACGCTCACCGTCGAGATGCTCATCGAGGGGATGCTCCTGCCTTCGGGCAATGATGCCGCCTATGCGCTTGCCGCCGCCGCAGGTTGCAAGCTTGCGCCCGATGCCGCAGACGGCATTGAGGCAGTTGAGGCGTTTATGCAGGGCATGAACGCATACGCCGCCGAGCTCGGGTCTTGCGGCTCGCACTTTACCGTCCCCGACGGGCTGGCAGGCAGTGAGCACTACACCACCCTCGAGGATATGGCGATCATCGCAATGCACGCGGCAGAAAACGAACTGATCATGACCTATGCGTCGCTTGCCGAGGATAACGTCGTCTACGCCAGCGGGCACACCAACCATTGGGAGAACACTAACCTCTTGCTCGACCCCGACAGCGTTTACTACGACAGCCGCGTGACGGGACTGAAGACGGGCTCGATCGACCGAAGCTACAACCTCATCTGCTCGGCAGAGAAGGACGGGGCGCGCTATATCATCGGGCTCTTCGGGGGCAGTGAGAAGGAAGGACGCTTCGCCGATGCGGGGCGCATTCTGGATGATTTATTTGACGATAATCGCTATTTTGTATAAAAACAGCTGAAAATGAAAGGAATTTGACTATGATCGACCTTTTGGACACTGAAAAGGCATTTATCGAAGGGCACATTTCCGTGGGCGACACGGTCGTCGACTTCACGATGGGCAACGGACACGACACCCTCTGGCTGTCGCGCAGGGTAGGAGAGAGCGGCAAGGTCTACGCCTTCGACGTCCAACAGCAGGCGCTCGATTCGACTGCGGCGCTCCTCGAAAGGGAGGGTGCGCCCCAAAACTACACGCTCATCAAGGCGTCGCACCATCTTGTGAAGGATTATGTGGAAGGACCGATCACGGCAGGTATGTTCAACCTCGGCTACCTTCCCGGCTCCGACAAGTCGGTGACCACCCTCCACGAAACGACCATCCCTGCGATCGAGGCGGCGATTGACCTGCTCGCCGATGGGGGCGGACTGCTCATCGCCGTCTACCCCGGTCACGCCGAGGGGGCGATCGAGGGTCAGCTGATCAATGACCTCCTCTCGAAGCTCGACCGCCGCCGCATCTGCGCCTCTAAACTCTGCATCGTCAATTCCCCCACCTCCCCTTTCTTCTATTTGGTAGAGAAACGGTAGTTTTTTGCCACTTTCTTGAAAGAAAGTGGCGCAAAGAACTTCTGTAAAGCGCGGCAAATACTTGCCGCGCACTTTGATTTTCCCCTGAACCCAGAAGGACGGAGGGAGAGGGGCTCTTAAGGGGCGAGGGACG
>CAYRQA010000060.1:0-10500 GCA_964426285.1 uncultured Lachnospiraceae bacterium
GACTTCTTCCATGTCACGGGCAAAGTCAGCCATGACGGGAATGGTGCGGAGCGCGCGCATGATGCCGCCGATGCCGAGGGTGTCGGCAATGGTCTGACGCAGACCGTATTTGGCGGGGATCTCAAAGTCGGTGATGGTGCAGGGGTCGTAGCCGCCGACCTGAATGGCGTTGACGACGAAGGTCGCACTGCGGAGCGCCTCCTTGCGGTTTTCGACGCCGAGATAGCAGGTGATCTTGCCGTAGCCGCCCTTGGCTTGCTGCATGGCGCTGAGGATGGCTTCGCTTTCCTTCAGTCGGTCGCCGTCGATGTCGTAGAGGGCAAACTCAAAATCGCGGAGCGCCTCGGTGCACATACAGTCGCCGATGACGTTGCGCGCAAAGACGGTCGAGCCCGCACCCATAAATGTGATCTTTCCCATAATTTCCTCCGTAGAAGCGCAGTTGCGCTTTTTTTATATGTTAACATAATTGTGTGAAAATTGCAAGACATACAAGAAATCTCGCACACGATTCAGTCGGGCGTGAGTCGGGGGGCACCCCGTGATGAGATAGTCGATCGAGGCGTCGAAGTATTCGGAGAGCAGAATGAGCATTTGCAGATCGGGAGAGCGCTTGCCCGTTTCGTAATAGGAGCGCGCGTCTCGGTTGATCGACAGATCCATCGCGACCTTCAGCAGGCTGAGCCCCTTTTACGATTTCTCGGATGATTTCTCGGTGACAGAAGCCAGTGCTTTAAGCGCGATCAAAATGTCCGACTGCTGCTTTTTACTCAGTTTTTTGAAATGGGAGATGAGTTGGTATTCCGAGGTATTAAGAATGGTAGTGAATCTGCTGTTATTCTTTTGAATGCCCAAGACCTCATCTGCCGAAAGATTATAGAGCTTCAAAAGGGTCGAAAAGGTTTGAAGATCGGGCTCGGAAACACTGTTTTCGTAGCCCGAAAGGGTCTTGTTATTGATGCCGGTCAAATTCATCACGTCTATTTGCGTTAAATCCAAGTCCTCACGCGAGTTTTTGAGGATCTCACCGATTGTTTTCATGTGTATCACCCACCTATATGCTCATTCTAATACATATCTCGAACACTCCTGCAAAATTCTTAAAAAAGTCGAATTTGCTATTGACATCTTAAAAATTAAGAGGTATAATATGTATGAAACGGTAAGAATGCAATCGTGTACGGAGGAAACAGGCATGGCATTGATCGATGTAGTAAAATTTAACGGTTTATCAAATCGCGACTGGTTGGTATACAAGCATTACGCAGAGGATCTGTCTACGGCGACCCAACTGATCGTAAACGAAGGACAGGCGGCGGTGTTTATCAAAGGCGGGCAGATCTGTGATATCTTTCGCCCCGGTACATATACCCTGTCGACCGCCAATATCCCGATCCTGAATAAACTGATCAATCTGCCTTTCGGCGGCAAAACGCCGTTTTCAGCCGAGATCTATTATGTGAATACGGCAACCAAGCTCGATCTCCAGTGGGGAACCTCCGATCCGATCCCGTTGGTCGACCCCAAATACCATGTTCGGTTGAGAGTGCGTGCATTCGGACAGGCAGGGCTTAAAATTGCCGATATCGAGTATTTCATTAAGGAAGTGGTCGGCTCGATGAGCCCTTCGGAAGTCGTGAATTATACGAAGGTTGCCGATTATTTCAAGGGTGTGCTCGTGAGCAAGGTAAAGTCGCTGATTGCAGACGTTATTATTAACGAGGGGATCTCCGCACTGGAGATTTCCGCAAAGTTGGATACGATCTCCGAACGTATCGAGAGTGCGGTGGCATTGGAATTCAGGGATTTTGGCATCAACCTTGTAAATCTGCACGTGAAGTCGATCAATTTCCCCGATGATGACTTTGAACGTATCAACAAGATCCTCGAAGAGAAAGCTGCGTTCGACATTATGGGTGATTCCAGATATGTTACCAAGCGCTCTTTTGACGTATATGAAGGTGCTGCTAACAATCAGAATGGCGTAGCAGGCGCATTTGTTGCCGGAGGCGTAGGTCTGGGTGCAGGCATGGCTATGGGCGGCGGAATGCAAGCCGTTCAGACACCCACTCCGCAAGCCCCTTCAACGATCACATGCAGTAAGTGCAATGGAGAGCTGTCGGCTGATGCCAAATTCTGTCATGTTTGCGGTACACCCGTTCCTGCTTCGAAAGGGGCTGTTAAGACTTGTCCGCATTGCTCTGCCGAGATCGCGGACAGCAGCAAATTCTGTCCCAATTGCGGCATGAATGTAGAAGAACGTATATGTGAATGCGGTAACAAGCTCAGCTCGGGCGCTAAGTTCTGTCCCAACTGCGGAAAGAAGGTGGAATAAGTGAGTAGGATCGCCAAAACATTTGCGTCGATTTTGCTGACAGTATTCTTTATCGTGATATTGAGCTTTGCATTATGTGCATTGACCGATATTATCGATTCGGAGCTCTTTGTCTCGGCATTGATCTTTCAGTCGGTCAGCTATATGGCTTTGCTCTTGCTTTCGGCGCTCGGAACAAAGCTGAGTGAGAAGATCGGTACGCCGATGCTCATTTCGCTTGCTGTGATAACGGTTCTGTATGTCTTGGCTATCTATATTGTATCGGCTGTGACATATTGCTTTATCTCCGTCAATGTATATGTGTTGATCGGGCTCGTCATTTCGTTTATTTATTTTGGAATTAGTACAGTCATAGTATTGACGGGTATTAGTCATATTAAATCTTTATCTTCGAGGAGGAATTCATAATGGCAAATTGTCCCCAGTGCGGTGCGCCTATAGCGGACGGCGCAACTTCGTGTAAGTATTGCGGCGAGGCACTTTCTCAGAGCGCTCCCGCCCAGCAGCAAGCTCAGCAGTCCCAACAACCTGTTGTTCAGCAAGTTATCGTTCAGCAACCCATTGTTCAGTCGAACAATAATGGTATTAACCCGTCGTGGCCGATCAAAAACAAGGTCGTCGCAGGCGTTTTGGCGATCTTGCTTGGCAGTTTGGGTGTGCACAAGTTTTATCTGGGTCAAACGGGTAAGGGCATTCTCTACCTGCTTTTCTGTTGGACCGGCATTCCCGCTTTTGTCGGCTTTGTGGAAGGGATCTTATATCTGGTATCGAATGATCATAATTTCCAAGTGAAAAACAAGGTCAGATTGCAGTAACCAAATCATTGATCAAAACAGCCCGTCTCACGGTTATCCGTGAGACGGGCTGTTTTGTTTTCGCTCTTGTATATTAATATTCCGGATGATCAACTATAGCCCTAATTCGGGCTGACCGTGACGAGGTTGAACAGACGATGGGGCTTGGACATTTAAATAAAGTTCTTGAAGGGTTTAAGGGGAACTTCTTGCAAGAAGTTCCCCTTATGAGATAATTTCCCCTAAAACTGCCGGATCGGTTTGAGTGCACTCCCCTCCTCGAAGTCGCGTGCCTCGGCGAGAGCAAAGAAGCCGTTTCCATCGTAGAAACGCACGAGCGAACCGTCGGGGTATGCCGTGCCGATCTTTTTCTGGTAGATTTCAAGTCCGCTGTGCGCGAGCTTTGCAAAAAAGGCGGGCAGATGCACGATCGGATAAGCGGTCAGCGCATCCTCAACGGGGATCAGGCAGGCGAGCCGCTCTTCATGGATCATGGCGCTCAGCTGATCGGGCGTGACTGCCTGCGCCAGCGTAAAGGGACCGCAGACGGTGCGCCGAAGCGTCGCCATCGTGCCGCCGCAGGAGAGCGAAGCACCGATGTCATGGCAGAGCGTGCGGATGTAGGTGCCCTTCGAGCAGGTCACCCGCAGGGAAGCGTCGCTTCCGTCGTAGCTCAGCAGTTCGAGGGCATGGATGGTGACGGGACGCGCCTCCCGCTCGACCTCGATCCCACGGCGTGCGAGGTCGTAGAGCTTCTGCCCGTCTCTTTTGAGCGCCGAATACATCGGCGGGATCTGCATGATGTTTCCCGTGAAGTCGGTGCAGACCGATCGGAGTGCCTCCTCGGTCGGGCGCTCAGCCGATTCGGAGAGGACCTCGCCGGTCACATCCTGCGTGTCGGTGGCGATGCCCAGCCGAAGGGTCGCTTCGTAGGTCTTTTCTTTTTCGAGCAGCAGCTCGGAGAGCTTGGTCGCCTGTCCGATCAGCACGATGAGCAGTCCGGTCGCCATCGGATCAAGCGTGCCGGCGTGCCCGACCTTGCGGGTCGAGAAGAGCCGTCGGGTCAGCCCGACCATGTCGTGCGAGGTCACGCCCTCTGGCTTGTCGAGAAGGAGAATGCCCGAGGGTTCGCTTCGAAGGGTATCGTTTTCAGGCATTTTCGCCCTCCGCTTGGTCGATGACTACGCCCTCGATGACTTCGAGCAGTTTGGCTTTCGCACCCTCAAAGCTGTCGGCTTCGATCGTCGCGCCCGCGGCACGGATATGTCCGCCGCCGCCCAGCTCTGCACAGAGCTCGGCGCAGTTGACGCTCTTGCGGCTGCGCATCGAGACCTTGTAGCTGCCGTTATCCTTTTCACGGAGCACGACGCCCAGCTGTACGCCCGCGATCTTGCGGGTCAGCGAGGCAAGTCCCTCGAGGTTTTCGTCGGTAAAGTCGTATTTTTCCTTGTCTGCCGTCGTGATCGAGAGAAGTAGCACCTTTCCGTCCTTGAAAAGGGTCATTTTCTCGAGGAAAAGTGCGTTCGTGCGCAGTGAATCGAGCGAAACGTTTTCGTACAGGGTTTCGCAGATCTCCTCGGCGGGCGCACCTGCCTCCATCAGCGAGGCGGCGATTTTATGCGTACGGGGTGTAGTGTTCGAGAACTTGAACCCGCCCGTGTCGGTGTGCAGGGAAGTGTAGAGCGGCCCCGCGATCTCGGGGGTGATCTTTACGGGGAGCAGGGTGATCAGCTCGTAGACGATCTCGGCACAGGCGGCGCTGTCGGCTTCGACGTAGTTGAAAGTAGCGAAGTCGGTCGCGCTGTCATGGTGATCGATGCGGAGATCGACCCGTTCGGTGAACTTTTCAGCCAGTCCGCCGAGCATTTGCGGGCTTGCCACGTCGACGGTGACCACGAGGTCGTTTTCGCTGATCTCGCAGTCGGTTTCGTAGCGACCCTTGCCGCAGATGAAGAGATTGCGCTCGGGGATCGGGCGGTCGCAGAGGCAGACAATCCTTTTGCCGCAGTCCTCAAGTGCGCGCGCCAGTCCCGTGACCGAGCCGACCGTGTCGCCGTCGGGCGAGGTGTGGGAGAGTAGGATGATCCGCTCGGCTTCGAGCAGCTTGGATGCGACCTCGGACAGGGTGATGTTATTCATCGTTGCCTTCCTCTCCGTTCTGAGCATCCGAAGCGGCGGCTTCCGCTGCTTCGGCAGCCAGCCGTGCATCCCGCTCATCTGCGATCGCCAGCTCTTCCTCCACCTTGCGGAGGATGCCCGAAATGTGCGCACCGTGCGCCATCGAATCGTCGTATTCGAATACGAGCTTGGGGGTCTGTCTGAGGTCCAGTCTGCGGGCGAGCCCCGTGCGCAGATAGCCCGACGCACTGTTCAGCCCTTGACGGACCTCTTTTGGCGATGCACTGCCCAGATAGGAGTAATAGACCTTCGCCAGCGACAGGTCGGGCGCGCAGTTCACCGAAGTGATGCTGATGACCGTGTTCTCTAATCGGTAATCCTTGACCGTGCGAAGCAGATCGGACAGCTCCTTCGCGATCGCTTCATTGATTTTCCCTCTTCTGTAATTTGCCATTATTTATCCTTTCCGCATCAAGGGGCTCTGCCCCTTGACCCCGGCAGAAACTTTTTGAAAAAAGTTTCTGCACTTCAAAAACTTATTGAAGGACAAGTACTTGTCCTGCTGATCGTAGTACCTTGTTTTACTTAATCCTTGATAAATAGATAATAGACCAGACGCACGAAACTCGGTAGGGGAGGGGCTTGCTCCTCTGCGGTTTTACGCTGTGTTTCGGGAGGGGCAAGTCCCTCCCCTACCAAAGGCAATCATAGTCATCTGTCAAGTTTTAGCTGAAACAAGTTAATATGGGTGTTTCGAATGCCGCTTTTGGGATGCAAGCGTTATTCCACGTTACTATTATATCAAATCGCAAAAAAAAGTCAAGTTAGATAGTTGAATCTATTGAAAAAAAACGAAAACTGTTGTATAATAGAAAAAACGAATCCTCACAAGGAGGTTATTGATTTGCTGAAAGTTATTCATGCTGCCGACATTCATCTCGACAGCCCCTTTTCGCTCGAAGACGCGAGCTCTGCGGCGCTTCGCCGTGAACAGCTCCGCGAAACCTTCAGGCGGCTCATTCGCTATGCGGACGAGGAAAAGGCTGACTTCGTACTGATCGCGGGAGACCTTTTCGACCGCAAGTTTGTTACCAAAAACACGGTAGAGCTGGTGGTCAATTCCTTTGCCTCTCTGCCCGATACACACTTTATCATTACCCCCGGAAACCACGATTATTATGCGCCCGACAGCGTTTGGACCAAAACAGAATTTCCCGAAAACGTGACGATTTTCCGCTCGGAAAATCTTTCCAAGGTTACCTTTGACGATATCAAGGGCAAGAAGGTGGAGGTTTACGGCTATGCCTTCACCTCGATCTCGATGAACGTCTGCCCCTTTACCGAGAAAATGGTCGACGATCCCGATGCTATCAATATTTTGGTGGCGCACGGCAATATGCTCCAGAAGAACGCCGAGGACTGCCCCATTACCCTTGCCGATATCCGTTCGACCAACTTCGACTATATCGCACTCGGTCATATTCACAATCAGCACGAGATCCTCTGCGAAGGCGACCAGTGGTACGGTTACTCGGGTTCGCTCGAGCCCCGTGACTTCGGTGAGCTTGACTGGCGGGGCGTGATCTCGGTCGATATGGACAAGAATGAGGAAGGTTTCATCTGCCGTCCCGAGTTCGTAAAGCTCTCCTCCAAGCGCTATATGGCGGAAAAGCTGAACGTTACCGGCACCGAAAAAGAGGAAGCCATCCTCGAGGCGGCATCTGCACTGCTCACGGAGCGCGGCTACGGCGAGGAGACACTTCTGCGGCTGACGATCTGCGGCGATATTGCGCCTACGCTGGAGGTTCCGACCGTCGCGATCCGTGCGCTCGGTCAGGGACTTGCCTACTTTGAAGTGGTCGACGAGACCACCCCCCTCTTTGACTACGACTACCTTGCAAGCGATCCCACCATTCGCGGAGCCTACTTCCGCGAGTTGCTCCCGAAGCTGCGCAGCAGTGATGCGAGAGAGCGTGAGGTCGCGGCAATGGCACTGCGCAGCGGGCTGTCGGTGCTTGGCGGCGGGGAGCTGCCCGAGTTGTGAGCGGGTACAAGACCCTGCTGATGGATGCCGACGATACGGTCTTCGACTTTCACAAAGCCGAACGGCAGGCGTTCAACGAAATGGCGGCGCAGATGGGACTCGACTGCGATGATGCGCTTTATGCGCGTTATTCGGAGATCAATCAGCGCTGTTGGAAGCTGCTTGAGCAAGGTCGGATCACCAAAAGCGAGTTGCACACGGCTCGCTTTGCCGAGTGGTTGCGTGAGAGCGGACAGGCGGGCGATCCCGCGCGGATGAACGAATGCTATATGGCAAAGCTTTCGACCTTTGCCATTCTGTTTGACGACTCGGAGGAGGTGCTCGAGGCACTTTCCGAGCACTGCCGTATCTATTTTATCACGAACGGGACTGCAATGGTCCAACGCGGACGCTTTGCCCGAGCAAGTGTGATGCGCTATATCGACGATTTCTTCGTCTCGGGTGAGATCGGCTATGAAAAGCCCGATCGACGCTATTTTGAGGCGGTCATCGAAAAAATCAGCGATTTTGATGCAGAGAGCACGCTGGTCGTCGGCGATTCACCTTCGAGTGATATCGCGGGCGCAAACCGAATGGGGCTCGACTGCTGCTGGGTCAACAGACGGGGGTGTACGCTGCCTGACCATGTACAGGCGTCCTTTGAAGTGCCCGATCTGAAGACACTGTGTGAAATAATTGGAAAGGAAAACTGAAATGGTAATCGAAAAAATCACCATCGGTCATTTTGGCGGCGTGAAGGACTACGAATGCAGCTTCACCGATGGCATCAATCTGATCGAAGGACGCAATGAAGCGGGCAAGACCACCATCGGCACCTTCATCAAATTCATCTTTTTCGGACTGTCCTCCAAGACCAAGGGCGGAAGCCTGTCGGAGCGCCGCAAGTACCAGAGCTGGGAAACTGACAGCGCCGAGGGCTCGCTTGAATTTTCCCACAAGGGAGGACACTACCGTATCGAACGCTCGCTGAAACCCTCTTCGTCCGGTTCGTCGCGCGCGCAGGGAAGGGAAACGATCACGATCATCGATCTCGAGACCAGCACCGAATGCCTGAAGGGTGAAGATCCCGGCAAGTACTTCTTCGGCGTGACCGACGAGGTCTTCTGTCAGACCGCTTTTGTCGGACAGGCGGACGGCGGCAAGATCGACGGTTCGCTGGTAGGTGCGGCGATCGAAAATATGCTCTTTGCGGGCGATGAGACGATCTCGACCAAGCAAGCCACCAAGAAGCTCGAAGAAGGACGCACCATGCTCCTTTACAAGAATAAAAAGGGCGGTCAGATCTACGATCTGCAGAACGAGCGGGAGAAGCTCACCCGTCGTCTGGAGGTCGCCCGCAGCGACCAGGCGACCATTATCAGCTGTGAAGCCGATAAGAGTGCGCTCGAAGAGGAACTGCAAAAGAATCGGGTGCTTACCAAACAGCTTTCCGATAAGCTCGACCGTGCCGATGCCTTCCGTCAGATGGAGGGTTACCGCCGTCTAAAGGAGCTGAACGCAATCTATCACGAGAAAGGCGTTGCATTGGACGCTCAGAAGCAGGCGCTCTCGCACGAGGGATTTTTGCCGGATGAGCGGTTTGTGTCGATGCTCGAGGAATCACAGCGAGAGATCGCCTATTCCGAAGCGGCACTCGAGCGGGCTGTAAACAACAAGGAACGGTTGGGCGGCGACCGATTGGACGCGGCAGATCGTGCACTGCTCAAGCAGGCGCAGGAAGACGGCGGCGCAGAGGGCGTTGCCGATCTGATCGATCATTATCGACACAAGCGAAAGATCAGCAACATCATGGGCGGCTTTTTTACCTTCTTCCTCACGATCTTCTGGGCGGCGGTTGGCAGTATTTTTGCCTTCCTTCCCTCTATCTCGAAGATCGCACTCGTGGAGAATATCACCATGCGTGAGATCGGCTTTGCGATCTACGGATTGGCGGCGCTGATGCTGATTTTGGGCATAATCTTCATGGTGCGCGGCAAAAAATGCACCAACAGCATCCGTGATCTGATCGCATCCTACGGTGCGCTCAGCGAAGAGGATCTCTACGCACATATCCGCTCCTCCGAGCAGAGAAGACGCGACCAGCGTGTCTATGAGGAAAAGAAAGCCGATGCCGAGAGGGAGATCGCGGCGCTCAGACAGGAGCTTGGCGGCAATATCCAGGTAGCAGAGGGACTGCTCGCCCGCATGGGGCGCACCTATTCGGTCAAGGACGACCTGACCGCGGCTGCAAGTGAGGCGCGCAAGATCATCCGCACGATCAGCGAGGCGACTGCGGAGGTCAAGGAAGCCAAGGCGGCGGCAGATGCCGTTCGCACGACCCTCGGCGGTCAGAGTGAGGAAGCACTCGAAGCGATCCTCGCGCGTACCGAAGCCGCAGGCAATACCCCCGATGAAGAGCTGCCCAAACTGCGGGCGGATCATGATGCCGTAGTCGAGGAAAACCAGCGCTTGCAGAAGGAAATTCACGGCAGAGAGCTTGAATTGGCAAGATTGACTGCCACTGCGGAAAATCCTGCTGCCATCGCCGACAGCATTTCCGAGAAGGATGCACTGCTTGGCAAGCTGAGCCTGAAGCATGACGCACTGCGTCTTGCCTGCGATTCGATCGAGCGCGCGGCAGACAGCCTGCGCCGCAACGTCGCGCCCAAGCTATCGGGACAGGCAAGCTCGCTTATGCGCAAATCGACCGACGGTAAGTACGAGACGATCGGCGTCAACGACAAGCTCGATATGGAGTACGGCGCACAGAATGCCGATAGCATCGGTTACACTACCCGCGACATCGATTTCATGAGTGCGGGCACTCGCGATCTGGCGTACATCAGCCTGCGTCTTGCGCTTGTGGGACTGCTCTTCCACAAGTCGCAGCCGCCGATGTTCTTTGACGAATCCTTCGCACGGCTCGACGACAATCGTCTTGCGTCGATGTTCGGACTGCTGCGTGAATACGCCGCGGGCTCGAACCAGATATTCCTCTTCACCAGCCAGCACAGAGACGCGCAT
This sequence comes from uncultured Lachnospiraceae bacterium, assembly GCA_964426285.1. Taxonomy (GTDB): domain Bacteria; phylum Bacillota; class Clostridia; order Oscillospirales; family CAG-272; genus CAKSQF01. The sequence goes on from CAYRQA010000060.1 coordinate 10,295, forward strand.
ATCCTTGCCGAGCAGGGTGAGTTCAATCACATCAAGCTGTCTTGAAGTAAATAATAGAGAAGAGGACTTCCGAAAGGAAGTCCTCTCAGACTGAAGACAAAATGTATTTGGGGCTTTGCCCCAAACCCCATTTAGGGGACTTTTGCAAAGAAGTCCTCTACTTGGGCTTTGCCCAAGTAGTAAAACCTTCAAAAACTTTTTGGAAA
>CAYRQA010000061.1:0-10307 GCA_964426285.1 uncultured Lachnospiraceae bacterium
TCCTACGGAATTGCATCCGAGGGGGCGAAACCATCTCAAACGCCGAAGTTTTTCTACTTCGACGCAGTCGAAGTAGTCCCTCGGGCTCCCCCACTTCCTTGGCTTTCCCTTCTCTGGGATTATTCACAAAAGCGTAAGGAAATACACAAAACCAATAATATAATCCCCTTCCCAAAAGTTTTTGAAGTCCCGAAACTTTTTTCAAAAAGTTTCGGGCGGGGTCAAGGGGCAGAGCCCCTTGCGGGGTTTGGGGCAGAGCCCCAAAGGAGAAAAAACTATGAACTACAAAATTGCATTGCTTCGCGGGGACGGAATCGGTCCCGAGATCGTGGACAGCGCTTGCAGAGTGCTCGACAAGATCGGCGAAAAGTATAACCACAGCTTCGCTTACACGCCCTATCTGATGGGCGGCTGCGCCATCGACGCTTGCGGCGAGCCTCTGCCGCAGGAGACGATCGACGGCTGTCTAGCATCCGATTCGGTACTGCTCGGTGCGGTCGGCGGTCCGAAATGGGACACGCTCCCCGGTCATCTGCGCCCCGAAAAGGGTCTGCTCGGCATCAGAGCCGCGCTCGGACTGTACACCAACATCCGTCCTGCCAAGCTCTACACCTCACTCTCGGCTGAAAGCCCCCTGCGTGCAGACATTTCGGCAAAGGGCATTGACCTCGTCATGTTCCGTGAGCTGATCGGCGGCATCTACTTCGGCGAGCGAGGCAGAACCGACGACGGCAAGACCGCTTACGACACCGAAAAATACTCGACCTACGAGATCGAACGCATCGCGCACGCCGCATTCAAGGCGGCTCGTCTGCGTTCCAAGAAGGTCACCTCGATCGACAAGGCGAACGTGCTCGAATCCTCCCGTCTGTGGAGAGAGACGGTGCACAAGGTCGCCGCAGAATACCCCGACGTCGTTTGCGAGGATATGCTCGTCGACAACGCCGCCATGCAGCTCGTCAAGAACCCCTCCCAGTTCGACGTAGTCGTGACCTCGAACATTTTCGGCGATATCCTCTCTGACGAGGCTTCGCAGATCACAGGCTCGATCGGTCTACTCCCCTCAGCTTCGATTGGTGACAGCACCCGCGGTCTCTACGAGCCCATCCACGGCTCTGCCCCCGACATCGCAGGCACTGGCAAGGCGAACCCCATCGCGACCATCCTCTCGGCAGCCATGATGCTCCGCTACGCTTTCTCGCTCGAGGAAGAGGCACAGGCGATCGAGAAGGCTGTCGACAGCGTGCTTGCCGCAGGCTGCCGCACCGCCGACATCCTCGGCGCTTCGGATGCAACGCCGCTCAGCTGCACCGAGATGACCGACAAGATCATCGAAGCCATCGGCTGATCGCCTTGATCGGGCTGGGTTGCACTGCCGATTTTGACAAGTCATCATTTAAATCAAAAGCCCGAAGACAATCGGGCTTTTGTTGTGCAATAAACCGTAAAAAGCGCTTCAGTTTCGCTTCAATTTCTTTGGAATTTGGTATTATTCACACTATATTACTACCATTTCAAACCGTATTCGTTAATTTTGACAACTTTCGGCAAAAATATTTGTCTATTATTTCCCGAATACTTTTTTCAAATTGCCTTTACAAATTCGTTTTTTTGTGCTATAATAGCCTCAACAGCAAAAGCTGTAATTTCATTAAACAAGGAGAAATGTTATGAAAAAACTTCTCAGCATTCTTCTGCTCGGCGCAATGCTTGTTGGTACGCTTGCAAGCTGCGACAGCGGAGACAACAAAGACGATGCTACTAACGCAACTACCACCACCAAAGCTCCGACTACTACCACCAAGGGTGATCAACCTCAGCAGACCACTGCCGGCACTCTCGGAACCGACTCTAAAACCGACAAGGAAACTCCCATGGCACTGGCTGAAGTTGAGACCTGGATGAATGAGCACACCATGATCAACGACCTGATCGACCCCGACAGATTCATCTGCAGCGGCGTTGGTATGTTCGCTGACGGCGGTCTGAGCAACCTGTTCGACTGGGTATTCAACCAGGACGACTGGAACAAGATGGAAGCTGTAGACGAAGTAACCGGTCTGTCTCCCAGAGATGAAGCTACTCACACTGACTGGGTTGACACCAACGGCTCCGGCGTAGTCGGTGATGAAGGGGACAGCTGGATCGCACTCGGTAAGTTTGGTTACTCCGGCTCCACCGGCACCTTCATCTGGGGCATGACCGAGCCCGTAACCCTCGGCTCCTACGTTATCTACACCGGTAACGACAACGCTTCCTTCCCCGGCCGTAACCCTGTAGGTTGGAAGATCTACGCTACCAACGACGAAGCGCTGGCAGCTATTCCCGATGACCGTATTCAGTACACTTGGGTTTCCACCACCGTTCCTACCGTAGCTATTGATATGGAAGATGCCGGCTGGGTTCTGCTTGACGACGTTTACGACGGCAACATGGACGACGCTAACTTCACTCCCTTCGGCTACAAGATCGACGAAGATAAGCAGGGCGAGTACAAGTACTACGCTTGGCACATCGAGTTCGGCGGCTCTGCTAACCTCGTTCAGTGCACCGGCATGAAGCTGTTCGCTGCTTAATCAGTAGATCAACAACCTTATACTTAAAAAATCCCGGATTTATCCGGGATTTTTCTTTTGGTGATCCTTTCACGATCGAGCTCAAACGAGCAGGACCGCCAATACCGTTCCCACTGCCCCTGCGAACAGCAGCAGTGCGGTCTTTAGAAAGGCGCTCTGCTCTGCCGTGGTCGGCTCGTCTTCGCGCACTTCGGCATCGCTGTCGCCTTGCGCATCGACATCGCTGTAGAAGAAGCGGTAAAAATCGACCGCTCTCTCCTCCCCACGTGCACTGATCTCGTAGTTCTCCTGCCGCATGATCGAACTGTTTCTTACCTTTTCCATACTATCCCTCCAACCGCTCTGCGGTGTCATTTTGGGTCATTCCCGACCCTCTGACCCAATTATACAAAAGTACCTGTCCCATTAACGGGACAGGTACAGGCTTTTTTTGATTTTTTTGATATTTTTGTCTCGTAAGGGGGAGTGCTTCTTTTAAGAAGCCCCCTTAGACCCCCTCTTAAGAACTTTTTAAAAGTCTGTTGCGATGCAACAGGCTTTTGGCGTGAAAAAGGTTTTCCGCACTTACGATGGTCTGAAAGATGCAGATATTTTTCGGGATTTATACGACTTGGAAAAGGTAGAACTTCAGGTAATCGGTCTCGGGGACGTTCCAGAGGATGGGGTGATCGGGCGACTGCTGTCTTCCCTCGATCTGCCGCAGGCTGACCGATGCGTCTGCCGCCGCTTCGCAGAGCATCTTGCGAAAGAGCTCATCGCTCATAAAGTGCGAGCAGGAGCAGGTCGCAAGGTAGCCGCCTCTGGGCAGCAGCTTCATGGCTTTTAGATTGATCTCCTTATAGCCGCGATAGGCGTCCTTGATGGTCGAGCGGCTCTTGGTGAAGGCAGGGGGATCGAGGATGATGAAATCGTAGGGGGAGTGCCCCTCGCGGCTCATTTGCGTGAGCAGGTCGAAAACGTCGGCTTTGAGGAAGGACATTCGATCGGTCAGCCCGTTTCGGTCGGCGTTCTGCTTGGTGAGCTCGATCGCCTGCGCCGACACGTCGACTGCCGTAACGTGATGTGCGCCCGCTTTGGCGGCGTTGAGCGCAAACGCGCCCGTATGGGTGAAGCAGTCGAGCACCGTCTTCCCCTTTGCAATGCATGCGACAGCCGCTCGGTTGTACTTTTGGTCGAGGAAAAAGCCCGTCTTCTGCCCGTTTACATAGTCGACCTCGTATTCGACGCCGTTTTCGCGGATGATGACCTTGCCCTCCGAGCGGTCGGCGAGCCCCTCGCCTCTCCAGTAGCCCGTGAACTGCGTCATGCCCTCGAGCTCGCGGATGGCTTGGTCATTGCGCTCGTAGAGGATATCGATCTGCTCGCCTCTCGCGCGAAGTGTCTGCACCAGAAGGGAGAAAATGAGGTCCTTGCGCTTCTCCATGCCGAGCGAGAGCGTCTGCGCGACCAGCACGTTGTCAAAGCGGTCGACCGTCAGTCCCGGGAAGGTGTCTGCTTCGCCGAAAATGAGGCGGCAACACTTGAAATCGTCGCCCGGCATGACCGTCTGCCGATAATCGACGGCATAGCTCACCCGCCGCTTCCAGAATTGCTCGTCGAAGCGGTCGTTTGCATTGCGCGAGAGGATGCGCACGCGAATTTTCGAGTGATCGTTTACAAATCCGCTGCCCAGCCATCTTCCCTTCGCCGAGTAAACGTCTACGATGTCGCCGTTTTCATAGGGCTCTGCCGAGGTGACCTCCTCCCCGTAAACCCACGGGTGTCCGCCCTTCAGCGCCCGCTCCCCCTTCGGTGTAATGGTCAGTTTGGGTAGTGTTCTGTTCATCATTCTTCCCTTTCGGTGTTGTGTTCTCTTTGTTCCCGCTTATTGTAGCACATTCTCGCCTTTTTTGCAAGAGATTGCCCTATAATTATTGACTTTTCAAGCAAAAGGAAGTAAAATAAATGTAATCGAGGCTCTGCCCCCATCGGCAGGGGCGCTGCCCGTGCACCCCGGTCAAGAAACTTTTTGGAAAAAGTTTCTTGACAATCTTCAAAAACTATTTTATACGCGGCAAATACTTGCCGCGCACATTATGAAATCTCCGCACGCCTTAGCCAAGGAAGAGAGAGGGAAGCTCGAGGGGAGGGAGAAAACTTCGGCGACTGAGATGGTGTCTCCCTCTCCTCGAACGTGATGCGAAGCATCACGCCGCACCAAGCTAACGCTCTAAAACAAACTATATTTATCAAACCACAGGTGATCCCATGACCGAAAAACTCTATTACCAAGACCCATACCTCTTCTCCTTCCGCGCGACCGTGCTCTCCTGCAGAGAGACCGCGAAGGGCTTCGAGGGCACCCTCGACCGCACCGCATTCTTCCCCGAAGAAGGCGGGCAGTACGCCGACAGCGGTCTGCTCGGCGGCATCGCCGTCCTCGACGTGCAGGAGGTAGAGGGCACGATCGTCCATCTGCTCGAACAGCCGCTCCCCGTCGGCTGTGAAGTGACGGGGCAGATCGAGGAAGGGCAGCGGCTTCGCAAAATGCAAAATCACACGGGCGAGCACATCGTCTCGGGGCTCTTTCATTTGCTCTACGGGCTGAACAACGTCGGCTTCCACCTTGGCAGTGACGACGTGACCATCGACCTCTCGGGCGAGGTCACCCGTGCCGATCTCGACCGTGTCGAGCTGCTCGCCAATGAGGCAATTTGGAAAAATCTGCCCGTGCTGGCATCTTTTCCCTCGTCTGAGGAACTCGCGACCCTCGAATACCGCTCTAAGCTCGAACTGACCGAGAACGTGCGCATCGTGACCATCCCCGGCTACGACGTCTGCGCCTGCTGTGCACCCCACGTGCGCTACACGGGTGAGGTCGGGCAGATCAAGTTGCTCGATTTTGCCCGTTACAAGGGCGGTGTGCGCATTCATATGCTCTGCGGCATCGACGCACTGCTCGATTATCGGCTCAAATACGCGAACGTAGCGGCGATCTCAGCCAAGCTGACCGCTCCGCAGGCAGAGGTTGCCGAGGCTGTCGAGCGGCTCTCGGCTGAGTTCCAAGCGAAAAAGCAGGAGATCCTCTCGCTCCAATCGGCACTCGCCGACTGTCTGCTCGATTCAATCGGCGAATCGCCCGAAGTGGCTCTCTTCTTCGAAAATCGGCTCGATATGCCGATCCGCCGCAAGCTCATCAATGCCGCCGCCGAAAAATGCGCACGCTTCGCCGCCCTCTTCTGCGGCAACGACGAGAGCGGCTACACCTACCTCATCGGCTCGACCACCCTCAATCTCAAGGAGTGGTCGCCTACCTTCCACGCTTTCCTCGGTGGTCGCGGCGGCGGCTCTCCCACCATGATCCAGGGCAGCATCCCCGCCAAACGCAGTGATATAGAGGAATTTTTGAAATAAATGCAGGGCTCTGCCCCGCACTCCTGTCGCTTTCTTGAAAGAAAGCGACGCAAAGAACTTTTATAAAGCCGACAAATACTTGTCGGCTACTTAGAAGCTTAGGAACGCGCACAACCACGTATATGGGTGGAGTCTGAGGCGGGAAGAAACTTCGGCGATTGAGATGGTTCTTCCCGCCTCAGATAGTGCAATTCCGAAGGAATTGCTACCTATTTTTACACTAACCCATTTCCGCAAACAAACCCAAAGAACACAGTTACATAACAAACAACCCATCCCCGGCAACTTTTGCAAAAAGTTGCCATAACAAAGTTTTTGAGGAGGTTTGGAGGAACTTTTTTCAAAAGGTTCCTCCAAGAAAACAAACCCATGAAATTCACAGCCAATTACCACACTCATACCGCTCGTTGCGGGCACGCATCGGGCGAAGACCGTGCCTACGTTGAGGAAGCCATCGAGGCGGGGATCAAGACCCTCGGCTTCTCCGATCACGCACCGATGCCCTTCCCGTCGGGACACCGCTCGGGGCATCGCATTCAGCTCGACAAGGCTGAGGACTATTTTCACTCGATCTCGTCGCTCAAAAAGGAGTATGCTGGGCAGATCGACATCCATATCGGTGTCGAAACCGAGTTTTATCCCGAGACCTTCGACCTGTTTTGGGACTACATCAAGCAATTCCCCGTCGAGTACATGATTCTCGGTCAGCACTTCATCGATCGCGAGGAGGACGGAAAAGCCAGCAGTGCACGCTCTGCCGACGAGGGCAGACTGGTCGCCTTTGTCGAAAACGTGCTCTCTGCGATCAGGACAGGCAAGTTCCTCTACATTGCCCACCCCGACATCATCAATTTCACGGGCGACGATGTCATCTACCGCCGCGAGATGCGCCGCATCTGCGAAGCCGCCAAGGCAGCGGGACTGCCGCTCGAGATCAACCGTCTCGGCTTCTACGAGCACCGCATTTACCCCTGTGACCGCTTCTTTGCCATCGCCGCCGAGGTGGGCAACACCGTCGTCATCGGCTCTGATGCACATTCACCCGCCGTTTTCCGCGACCACGCATCGATCGAGGGCTGTGCGGCGCTCGCCGAAAAGCACGGGCTCACCATCCTCCCCTCGCTCGAGCTCAGAAAGGATTTTACCAAGCAATGATCAGCTTCCGCAACGATTACAGCGAGATTGCACATCCTCGCATCCTGCAAAAACTGCTCGAGGATGCCTACACGCAGAATGAGGGCTACGGGCTCGACACGCACTCGATTACCGCCGCAAGCTATATCCGCGCACTGATCGGCAAAAATGCCGCCGTTCACTTTATCCCCGCGGGCACGCAAACCAATCTGCTCGTCATTTCGGCAAGCCTTCGCCCTTTTGAGTGCGTGATCTGCGCCTCGAGTGGACATATCAACGTGCACGAGGCGGGCGCGATCGAGGCGACCGGACACAAGGTCTTCACCATGCCCCATGTAAGCGGCAAGCTCACGCCCGAAGCCCTCGAGGGTGCGCTCGCCCTCCACGAGGACGAGCACATGGTGAAGCCGCGCATGGTCTATCTATCGCAGGTCACCGAGCTGGGCACGCTCTACTCCAAGACTGAGCTGACCGCACTGCATGAAGTCTGCAAGGCGCACGGTCTGCTCCTCTACCTCGACGGCGCACGGCTAGGCTCTGCGCTGATGGCACGCGAAAACGACCTCACGCTCGCAGATATTGCATCGCTCTGCGACCTTTTCTACATCGGCGGCACCAAAAACGGCGCGATGATCGGTGAAGCGCTCGTCATTATGAATGATGCGCTCGACCGCGACTTCCGCTCGAGCTCAGAAAGGATTTTACCAAGCAATGATCAGCTTCCGCAACGATTACAGCGAGATTGCACATCCTCGCATCCTGCAAAAACTGCTCGAGGATGCCTACACGCAGAATGAGGGCTACGGGCTCGACACGCACTCGATTACCGCCGCAAGCTATATCCGCGCACTGATCGGCAAAAATGCCGCCGTTCACTTTATCCCCGCGGGCACGCAAACCAATCTGCTCGTCATTTCGGCAAGCCTTCGCCCTTTTGAGTGCGTGATCTGCGCCTCGAGTGGACATATCAACGTGCACGAGGCGGGCGCGATCGAGGCGACCGGACACAAGGTCTTCACCATGCCCCATGTAAGCGGCAAGCTCACGCCCGAAGCCCTCGAGGGTGCGCTCGCCCTCCACGAGGACGAGCACATGGTGAAGCCGCGCATGGTCTATCTATCGCAGGTCACCGAGCTGGGCACGCTCTACTCCAAGACTGAGCTGACCGCACTGCATGAAGTCTGCAAGGCGCACGGTCTGCTCCTCTACCTCGACGGCGCACGGCTAGGCTCTGCGCTGATGGCACGCGAAAACGACCTCACGCTCGCAGATATTGCATCGCTCTGCGACCTTTTCTACATCGGCGGCACCAAAAACGGCGCGATGATCGGTGAAGCGCTCGTCATTATGAATGATGCGCTCGACCGCGACTTCCGCTATATGATCAAGAACCGCGGTGCGATGCTCGCAAAGGGATTCGTCACGGGCATCCAGTTCGAGGTGCTCTTCAAGGGCGGCGAAAAAGCGCTCTTCTTTGAACTCGCACGCCACGCCAACGCGCAAGCGGACAAACTCGCCAGCGCGCTGAGGGAGAAGGATTATCCCTTCCTCGTTGAGCCCTGCGGGAGCAATATGATCTATCCCATCCTGCCGCTCGAGAAGATCGAAGCGCTCGAGGAAAGCTTCGGCTTCTACCGCGATGCGAAGATTGATGAATGTCACTCGGCAATACGGCTGGTCACCTCATGGGCAACAAGCGACGAAGCAGTCAAGGCGTTTGTGAAGGCAATTTGACGAACATCCCCCGAAAACGGACAAAATCCGTCTTCGGGGGATGGTTTGGCTTATTCGGGCAGCTTGTCCGAGAACATGATGAGATTGAGCGCCGTGCATTATCGGCATCGAAGAGGTCAGCACATAGCGGCTCTCGTCACGAAGCAGATCGTGCATTTGGACGGGATAGGCGTGCTTTTCGAGCTCGTAGTTCCTGCCTGCGTAGGCGGCGAGCTTCTCTTTCAGCTCGGGCGAAAACTTGGGCAGTACATCGAGCGCGCCGTTCTTTGCCACGATCACCTGCACCTCGTCCTTTTCGCCGAGGAACTTGCGCTCGTAAAGGCGCTTGTACTTTTCGATGTTTTCGGGACCTTTGGGGAGCTTTCCGCAGAGGTATTCGTAGAGATACTCGTAATCCTCGGTCAGATTGTTCTGCCATCGACCTTCGCGGCTGTCAAGGATCGAGTCGATCGACCACGAGCCCACCTCAGTGCCGTATTTGTCGCCCCAGCGGGTCATCGGTCCGCAGGGGTTGTAATCCTTCATCTCGGCAGTCGGGGTGTAACCGGGATCGCTCAACTCCTGATTCATGTATGCATACGCGATATATCTGCCGCCGTCGGTGGGCTGAATGTAGTATTTCGAAATATCCACATTCTCACCGTATGCCTCGTTCTGCGTCATGATGCCGTAGGTGATCAGCGTGGCGCAGAGCAGGTCGCGGTTGCCCTCGGCCTTCTGCGCTGTCGGCGAGATAGACGGGCGAGATGCCGAGCTCGTCGGAGATCTCGTTCAGCGTTTTCGGCTTAAAGTAGACGGCGTAGAGGACATTCTGCTCGATAAGTCCCGAAACGAACGCTTCGGGACCGCCCAGCTTGCCCGGGTTGCCGTTGTGCCCCATGCCTTTGAATTTGATAGGTGCGAGCCCCAGTTTACCGATGTTTCTTTCCATTTTCATACCTTCCTTCAGTTCGTCCTTGGCGCGGCTGAGATGCCATTTGACCGTGCCCTCGGGGAGCGTGAGCTTGCGGGCGATCCCGGCAATTTTCAGCTTATCGAAATAGAAGAGGGTGATGATCTCGCGTCGCGTCCTTGCAAGATAGGCGATCTCGCGGTGGAGCAGTGCGTGCTCTCCGTCGAGTTCCTCCTTTTCGGACTCGTATTCGTCGTAGATCGGAATGGTGACATCCTCAAGATTCGTGTGCGCATCACGCTTCTTTCGCATGACATACCTCGAATAGACGTTTTCCGAGATCCGCCAGACATAGCCTGCGGGATTGTGGAGCGCATCGAGCTGCAGCAGCGAGGTGTAGACCTCATACACGATGTCCGAGGACAACTCTTCGGCTTCGTCGAGATCAAATGCCTTTGACACGGCGAATCCGTAGATCTTTTGCATATATTCGTGGATGAGCTCGTCTGCTCTCTGCTTTTCCATTGCAATCGCTCCTTTCTCTTCTGCTTATATAGTGTAGAAGGGGTGTGAAAAGT
>CAYRQA010000062.1:0-10161 GCA_964426285.1 uncultured Lachnospiraceae bacterium
CCGTAAACGAATTATATCACATAGAAATGAAAATTGCAATAGGTTCAGCAAAAAATGAGAAGATCGTTATTCACGAAGCGACCACCGTAGATGGAATGCGTGAGCAGGATATTGACATCTACTACCGCTTTATCGGCAAAATTGAGTAAAACAACGAATATGAGTGCCTATGCAAGTAGGCGTAGGCACTCATACATAACCAATATCTTTAATTTAGGGAAACGGGTAATGGATTTCCCGATGTTCAAATAATTCCTCAAATTGCTCAGGTATTGGAGACAACAACAGACTATCTGGTTGTACAAGAAAACAGCAAAAATTGTTCGTTTACGCCGTAAATGAAAGAGAAGACTGGACCGGAGATTCACCGCGCAAATGTATGGTGGTATTAAATGATCAATATCTCTCACAAGGTTGGCGTGTTGTTCAATCCCATCTTTCCAGCGAGGGAGAAAATACATTTATCATGGTAGTTATCGAGAAAAACGATTGAATTTGATGTCCATCTGATATGGACAAAAATCAAAATAGAGATCACCCCGAACAAGGAATCGGGAAGCATCTTCTCGGTGCCTACTGTCCGAATGATCCGGTTGAAACACCGTTTTTTAGAACTGCCCCTTGATTTTTTACAAGTAATATGATATAATTACAATACATAACAAAAAACTGGAAAGGATGTATAAAATTATGAACTACCGTGAATTCGGCAAAACAGGAGAGAAGATCTCAGCACTTGGATTTGGGTGTATGCGCTTTCCCGAATACAAACAGGACGAAAAGAACTTCGTGGATCAGGACAAGGTTGACGAAATGATCGCCCACGCTTACGAAAATGGCGTGAACTACTTCGATACCGCTCCCTATTACTGCAACTCCAACAGCGAAGCGGCGCTGGGACACGCGGTAAAGAACTTCCGCAACGAGATCCTCATCTCCACCAAATGTCCCATGGACAAGGGTATGGGTCCCGACGGCTACCGCAAGCATCTCGAGCGCAGCCTTACCCGTCTCGGCACAGACCACATTGATTTCTACCACTTCTGGGGCATCAACCGCGGCACATTTAACGACGTTATCCTTGCGGAAGGTCTGCTGGAAGCTGCGGCAAAGGCTAAGGAAGAAGGGCTCATTCGCCACATCTCCTTCTCCTTCCACGACCACCCCTCTGCAATCAAGTACATCGTCGACACCGCCGAGGAACGTGGCGTGAAGATGGAATCGATGCTCTGCCAGTACAATCTCCTCGACCGCTCCAATGAAGAAATGATCAAGTACGTCAACGAAAAGGGTCTGGGTACCGTTGCGATGGGTCCCGTGGGCGGCGGACGTTTGGCGGCTCCCACCGATCTGTACGCTAAACTGACCGGAAAACCCTCCATTGCGACCTATGAGCTGGCGTTCAAGTTCTGTCTGGGCAATCCCAACCTCAACTGCGCACTGTCGGGAATGCAGAATCTTGACATGGTACAGAAGAACGTTAAGGTTGCGTCCGACGACACTGCCTTCTCTGCAGAAGAATGGGAACAGCTGGGCGTGGCAATGGAAGAGATCAAGAAATTCTCCGAGCTCTACTGCACCGGATGCAAGTACTGCCAGCCCTGCCCGGTCGACATCAATATCCCCCGCATCTTCGAGATCTGGACCTACTACAACGTATACGGTCTGAAGGATCACGCGAAGAACATGATGCGGGATTACCTCCATCACGGCGGCAAGACCTTTGATGACTGCAAGAAGTGCGGTATCTGCGAGAAGAAATGTCCTCAGCATCTCGAGATTCGCGCCAATCTGGAGAAAGTGTGCAAGATCCTTTGCGAATAAATTTAGAAAAGACACTCGATTGAGTGTCTTTTCTATTTACAGATGATTTTATTTCTTCCTTTTCTTCGCCGCAATCACAATAACCACTACTACAGTGGCAACAACTGCAACTGCGCCGACAACGCACCAGATCCAAACGGCATTGTTTCCATCGGGAGCACCCGCATTTGCATCGGGATCGACCGTGTTGGGGCTTTCGGGCGCAGGTACTTCAATCGGCGTCAGCTCTGCGCCTTTGTTCGTTTGCCCCAAGAACTCTACTTCTGCGATCTGCATGGCATCACCGCCGAAGGTGAGGCGATAATGCAGGTAAGTTCCTGCCGTCTCTTCGGGGATCTCATACGCACGGGTGTAGGTGTCCCAGTTGTAGACAAGCTCGGTGCGCTCATCAAGCGTCTTCGAATTGATGCCATCGTTGGAAGCTTCGAGCTTCAGAGACATGGGGGCATTCGCTGCCGCATAGCAAGTGACCGTATACATACTCAAATTCGAAGCGATCGAAGATGAATAGTAAAGCGCCTCTCCATTATTCACTGCGGTATAGGTCGTACCGTTATTGTCAAGTAGGTAGAGCCGTTATAGAGTGCAGGGAAGTGCACGTAGCACAGCTTTGTATTTTTGGTTACGGGAATATTCAGATCGGAATAGAGCAGTTTGCGGGCATATGTATCGAGATTGGATGTCTGTTTGCCGTAGACCGACAGCGCCTCGCTGCCGTCGAATGCACCCGGCTGATTCCAGGAAGAGGAAGGTCCGCTCGTGACGGTACTCGTCATAGGTGACTCCTGATCAGCTCCTCCGCTTTCGGGAATATTGGTACCCAGTCGCAGATCGGCAAGCTGTGTCATGGGTGCGCCGCCGTTTTGGGTGATCTCAAGCTTGTAATGCTGATAGGGAGTGGTATTTTCCACTTCATAGGTCACCATCTGACCTCTTGAGCTGAACGACTGATCGCTTCTGCTGTCGAGGGCAGTGTAGTTCACATCGTCCTCCGAACCGTAGATCGCCCACGCCTTGGGGTCGCGGCTGTCTTCGTCATTCGCTGACGTGATCGCATAAATGCCGACACTTCTGGGCTCTCAAGTGAGAAGGATACCCAAACGGGATTGTCAGTCGTAGGATTTTTTTGCGTGAGGAATTTGGTGCCTGCAGCACGGTCAAAGAGCATGACCTTGGTCTCCGAGCTGACGTAGTCACTGCTGCCGTCGATGGTATCCTTTTTCACCGACGCGGTAAATTCACCGTCGATCTCGCTGACATAGACGTAAGGCTAGATATTGGCGTAATAGCCGTTGTCTGAGACAGACTTCTCGGCAGTAGGGTCATCCGACTCAAAGGAAGACGAAAAGAGCACCTGATCGGGTGTGACAGCTTCTTCGCTTGCGGAGCTACCGCTTCCATATGCTGTCAGCGGCAGGGATGATGCGCCCAACAGCATCGCCATAAGCAGTGCGCTGATACGGATACTTCGTTTCATAGGATTCATCCTTTCTCTGCAAAGAGCGCAGCTATTGCGCTCATTTTTTTCATTATAGCACATACCTGACCATATTACAAAGGCAAAACATAAATAATGCCCGCTTCGGAACAAAATATTTTGCATCGTATTGTGCATTTTGACACACGGTAACAACGGAAAGGCTTTACAGCTTGCCGTTGTTTTTTGACGCCATGAAAAAATTCCGATCCGTTTAACCATTTTGTTCTTGTCAATTGCTCCAATATATGCTACAATAGAAAAAAGCGTTTGATCATGAAAAGGAGAACCAAATATGTCAGACAATCAGAACATCAAGCTCGCACTTGAACCCACTGAGACTGAGATCAGCCCTCTTATTTTCGGTCATTTCATCGAATTTATTGAAAACTGCATCGTGGGCGGCGTCTACGACCCGGGCAGTCCGTCCTCCGATGAAAAGGGCATCCGCCGGGACGTGCTCGAAAAAGCAAAAGAGCTGCGCCCTACCATCCTGCGCTGGCCGGGCGGTACTTACGTCAACATCTTTCACTGGATGGATACGATCGGTCCGCTGAGCGAGCGTAAAAAGCGCAGAAACCTCATCTGGGGCGGCATCATCGACGGTGCGTTCGGCACGGCTGAGTTTATCGAATACTGCCGCAAGCTGGGCGCTGAGCCGATGCTCTGCGTCAACATGGCAAGCGGAAGCGCCGAGGAAGCCGCCAACTGGGTCGAATACTGCAACGGAGAAGCTGGCACGTACTACGCCGATCTTCGCGTCTCTCACGGCTATCCCGAACCCTTCAACGTCAAATACTGGTGCATAGGCAACGAGAGCAATGCCGTCCCCGATCTCGGCGCACAGCATGACCCTAAGCGCTATATCATCGATGCATGGGAATTCACCAAGCACATGAAGCTCACCGACCCGACCATCAAGCTCGTTTTCGTGGGCGACGGACGCTTCCCCGATTGGAACGAGCAGATCCTCGATTCACTCGGACCTGTATGCGACTATTTCTCGATCCATCATTATTCGGGCGGCGACGGTCAGTACGGGCCCTTTGGCTCTCTGCGCAGATTTCAACATATGCTCGACGAGCTGATCCCCTTTGTCAAACGCTTTTCCGACCGCAACGAGCCCTTTAACAAGTGGTATCGCTTTCCACCCAGACAGGATGCCATCAAGCTCTGCGTCGACGAGTGGAACATCTGGAACAGCACGCCGAGAGGGGAAGATAACCGCTACGGAGTGAAGGCGGTCTTCAACTGGCGGGATGCGCTCTGGGTGTCCTGCATGATGAACACCTTCGTTCACTATGCCGACGACATCGCCATCACCAATCTGGCGCAGATGGTCAACGTCCTTGCACCGATCCTGACGGTCGGGGACAAATCCCACGTGCAGACGGTCTATCACGTCATGAAGCTCTACCGAGATCATCTTTCGGGCAAACGAATCGACTGCAAGCTCGCCTCGCCCATGTTTGAAGCCGAGGGTGCGGGTCAACTCAGCGCCATCGATGCCGCCGCAAGCCTACATGACGACGGCTCGATCAGCCTGTTCGTCACCAACATTTCACAGGACAGAGAATACACGGTGGAATTGCCCTCCGAGTATGCGGTCAAGGAGTGGATCAGCCTGTCTGCCGACTCCTTCGATGCATTTAATACGCTCGACCGTGAAGTGGTGAAGTGCGAGCACAAGACAGCTGCTCATACGCTGACGCTCGCCCCCGGCTCGGTCAATCTGATTCTGATGTAAATAAGGAGATTTATCATGCGCAGTATCCTTATCGGCGACCCGAATTCGATCGGTCGGGTCTACTCAGAACAAACGCTCAAACACCTGACGGACGAGGCAGGGCTTGCCCCTCGGGTGGTCACACATCGAATGCTGAAAGAAGGCTCGGTCGAGACCGCAGAGGTGGAATGCCTCTTCAGCACATGGGGAATGCCCTCCCTCTCGGAGGAGGAGATCGCACACTGTTTCCCTAATCTTCGTGCGCTCTTCTACGCCGCAGGCTCGGTGAAGGGCTTTGCAGCACCATTCCTTGCAAGAGGCGTGAAAATCAGCTCGGCATACGCCGCCAACGCCATTCCCGTAGCGGAATACACCGTCAGTCAGATCCTGCTCGCGACCAAGGGCTTCTTCCGCTCGTCTGCGCTCTACAGCCGTGGCGAGATCTCCGAAGCACGGCGCGTGGCTTCCGCCTATCCCGGCAATTTCTCTGTCCGTGTGGGTCTGATCGGTGCAGGCATGGTGGGCAAAGCGGTCTGCCGACTGCTGAAGCCCTATTCGATTGAAGTGTTGGTCTACGACCCCTACCTCTCGGACGATGCCGCCCTTGCAATGGGCGTGCAAAAGGCAACGCTTGACGAAATTTTCTCCACTTGCATAGTGGTATCCAATCACGTACCCAATATCCCCTCGACTCGCGGGATGTTTGACTATAGTCTCTTCTCGCTGATGCCCGCTAACGCCACCTTCATCAACACGGGCAGAGGGGCGCAGGTGGTAGAGGACGACCTCTGCCGCATTATGAGCGAGCGGAGCGACCTCGTGGCACTGCTCGACGTGACCGACCCCGAGCCGCCGCGTGCCGACAGCCCCTTCTTCACGCTCCCGAACGCCATCCTCACGCCGCACATCGCAGGCAGTTCGGGCAGAGAAACCTTCCGCATGGGTGAGTATATGCTCGAGGAGTACCGCCGCTTTGCCGCAGGTAAGCCGCTCGAGTACGAGATCACGGCAGAGATGCTGCCGACGCTGGCATAAAGGAGGCTGACATTATGTTTGAAAGCGGATTGGTTTCGGTGTCCTTTCGAGGACTAACACCAGAAGCGATCATCGAGCATACAGCCCGTGTGGGGCTAAGCTGTATCGAATGGGGCGGCGACGTTCACCTGCCGCCTTCCGATACCGAGCGTGCGTGCAAGCTCGCCGAGCTGACCCATGCCGCAGGGCTTCGGGTGTCTTCTTACGGATCCTACTTCCGCATCGGTGTGACCCCTATCGGGCAGTTTGCCGATGTGCTTGCCACAGCATCGGCGGTCGGTGCACCGCTCGTGCGTGTGTGGGCGTATGACCGCTATCTCGGCGAGAGGGAAGACGAAGTGTGGGAAAGTTTGGTCGAATCGGCGCGCTCGATCGCCGAAATGGCTGTAAAGGTTGGCATCAAAATCTGTCTCGAGTGCCACAATCACACGCTCACCGAGGACTATCACGGCGCGCTTCGATTTCTGCAGGCGGTCGATCATCCTGCACTGAGAATGTACTGGCAGCCCAATGAGCATCGCGACCATGCCTACAACCTCGAAGCGGCCAAAGCGCTTGCGCCCTATACCGAGTGCATCCACGTCTTTCACTGGGATGCAGAGGGGCACTATCCCCTGGCAAACGGCATTCGTGAGTGGGAAGCCTATCTCTCGGTCTTCCGTGAGTGCCTTCCCGAAAAGCCGCTGCCGCTGTTGTTAGAATTCATGCCTGATCACAGAGTGGAAAGCCTCCCTACCGAAGCCGAGACGCTGAAGTGGCTGATCGAGGTGAACCTGTAGCTTTTGCGGCGCAATAGCAGAGGGTGCCTTTGTAAGGCACCCTCTCTTGGATTGGTTTTATCCCTTATTTATTTGCCTGCTTCTCACACCAACTGCAGACGCTGTAGCCATCCTCGAGCAGGGAAGCGAGCGTCTCATACGGCGCTGTCGACCGATTCTCCTCCTTGATGTTGCCGGCGTAACTGCAGCTGTCAAAATAGTGTATCTTCTTGCTGTTCTTGTTGAGCACCATCATTGAATCGCTCGAGAGCGCGCCTTGCGAGGTAGGTGTATCAGAGGATACGGTCGGGGCGCTTGATAGTGCAGAAAGGGACGCCTCGGTCGGCGGGGAACTGATGAGAATATCCTCAGTCGCACCGATATAGGCGCATGAGGTGAGCGATAGCGTAAGCAGCAGTACAAGCAGTCGTTTCATGGCATCCTCCCGTTGGTTTACTTGCCCTTATTGTAGCACAGCGCGGTCATTTTTGCAAGCCGAATCGCATAAAAAGACAATTTGATGTGTTTTTTTCAAAAAATCTGACAAAAAATTGTGAAAATGACTTTACAAGTGCCGAAAAGTGTTGTATAATAATGTCCGTAGTGCTATATCACTTGCAGTTTCGGGGACGGCGTGCCGTGTCCGCGTTTTTTGTGAGCGAAATCACTTTGGGTACTATGGAGGATTATCATGTTAACTGCTATTGTGGGCATCAACTGGGGCGACGAAGGAAAAGGTCGCATGGTCGACCTGCTTTCCGAAGAACAGGACATCGTCTGCCGATATCAGGGCGGCAATAACGCCGGTCACACGGTTGTCAACCATTTGGGTAAATTTATCCTGAACCTTCTGCCTTCGGGCATTCTCAGACCTGAGGTGGTCAACGTCATGGGCAATGGCATGGTAGTTGACATTGAACATCTGGTCGGCGAGATCGGCAGACTGACCGAGAAGGGCGTAAAGATCACCCCCGAAAACCTGAAAATCAGCGACAAGGCGGTCATTTGCCCGCCTTATGACGTTTATATGGACAAGCTCGAGGAGAATCGTCTTGCCGACAAGAAGTTCGGCTCGACCAACCGCGGCATTGCCCCCGTATACGGCGATAAATATATGAAGAAGGGGCTCAGAATGGGCGACCTTCTGCATCCCGAATATCTGAAGGAGCGCCTGGAGACTATCCTCGACTGGAAGCTCCTCACCCTTGAAAAGGTGTATGATTACAAGTCGATCGTCGATGAAAACGGCAACCGTGTATTCGCCGACATCACCTACGAATCGATGCTCGAATGGCTGACCAAGTACGGTGAAGTGCTGAAGCCCTTCATTTGCGATACCTCGAAATTCCTCGGCGATGCCGCCAAGGAAGGCAAGCGCATCATGTTCGAGGCACAGCTCGGTGCACTCCGTGACATCGACTTCGGCATCTACCCCTACACCTCTTCTTCCAACGTGATCGCGGCTTACGCGCCCGTCGGTGCAGGCATCCCCAACTGCAAGATCGATCGCACGATCGGCATCATGAAGGCATATTCGACCTGCGTAGGCGAAGGACCCTTCACGGCTGAAATGTTCGGTGAAGAGGCAGAGGAACTGCGTCAGGCGGGCGGCGAATACGGTGCCGCTACCGGTCGTCCCAGAAGAGTGGGCGGCTTTGACGTAGTCGCATCCAAGTACGGCGTCTTCGCACAGGGTGCGGACGACGTGGCACTGACCAAGCTCGACATTCTTTCCTATATCAAGCGAATCCCCGTTTGCGTTGCCTACGAAGTAGACGGCAAGCAGATTACCGATTTTCCCACCGGCGAAGCACTCAACAAGGCAAAGCCCGTTTACGAGTATCTCCCCGGCTGGAACTGCGACATCTCGGGTTGCCGCACGGTAGCCGATCTGCCTAAGGAAGCCTACGATTACATCAAGTACATCGAAAAGGCTGTCGGCACGAAGATCTCTTACGTCTCGGTCGGCGCAGACAGAGAAGCATACATCGTAATGGACTGATATTGATACGATCCCCTCGGATGAACTCCGAGGGGATTTTTAAAGCGGCTTTAAGGGATGTACCTATGACTAGCGAAGAGATTAAAATTCGTCGGCTGACCAATCAATATTTGATCAAGCCTGCAGACAAAATCACCGTTGTGCGCGATCTGTGCGGCATTCAGACGCAATGCATGGCAAATGCCATGCATTCGCTGAAAATCCGTTTCCGCGATTTTGATGAGCAAACGGCAGCAGACGGGCTTGTCAAGAATTGGACGCTCCGAGGAACGGTTCACGTCTTTGCGGAGAGTGATCTCCCGCTCTTTCTTCATTGCAACAATGGAACCGATTATCTGAGCAATGAATGGAATGGGCAAACGTTCTGGAATCAAAGAGATCGGTGGGCTTTATCGCCCGAACGTCAGAAATACTTCTCCGAGGTGATCGTTTCCTCCGTTTCACAAGCACCGCTTACGCGCGACGAACTGAAGGAGATCTGCCGAGCGCACGGGATGACCGATTCGGAAGAGGGCAGTATGTTCGATCCGTGGGGAGGCTGCATACGACAGCTGTGCGAACGCGGATTTATGAATTATGTTGTTCAGGAGAAGAAGGCTTACTGTAGTCCCCGCAATTTACGCCGATTCCTCAGGAAGAAGCAGAACTCGAAATCGCAAGACGGTATTTCACCCACATTGCGCCTGCCACCATTCACGACGCCATGTATTTTCTCGGTGCAACGCAATACCGCGTAAAGAAGTGGATGGAACAGCTGTCGCTGGAAAGTGCCGAATGTGAAAAGAAGAATCGCAAATTGACGATTACCCTATTTACTGCTGTTCCCTCAAATGATCTCTCTATGATTCGGGAGAAAGCCGAAGCGCTTTGGGACGATATCACAAGCATTGAATTTGAATAAGTGCTGTCCAGTCAATCCCCCAAAAGAGCGCAATTGCCGAAATCCGAAATAACCACAAACTTCGCCATCGTACCTCAAATAATAAACAAGATCAACTGCTTTTGAGGGCGTTATGGCTTATTTTGGTAATTCATCACAATCAATCGGTTCAAATCTGTGTAAATTGTATGAAATCAAAGAATTTCTCGAATAAACATTGACAAATCCTCAAACTACTGGTAAAATATTGCCGAAAAGATATGAAAATAGGAGGTGCTTATATGCTTCCATTGGATGAACTGAATAAATCCGCTTCCGCCGCTTTTGCCGCCGAGGGGATATCCGAAGATCGGCTGGCTGTCGCACTGTACCTTGATTTTAACGCACAGGATCAGTTTGGTGAGACATGGCTGGCGATCTCGAGCGACGCCAAGACCCTCTACCGACTGAGAGTGGACG
>CAYRQA010000063.1:0-9899 GCA_964426285.1 uncultured Lachnospiraceae bacterium
GTGATGGAGAACATCCGCTACGGCAGACCCGATGCGACCGACGACGAAGTCATCGCCGCCGCCAAGACCGCCTCTGCGCACTCCTTCATCATGCGTCTTTCCAAGGGCTATCAGACGATGCTCGAGGGCGACGGTGCCAACCTCTCGCAGGGTCAGCGCCAGCTGCTCAACATCGCGCGTGCGGCGCTGTCGAAAGCACCCATCCTCGTCCTCGACGAGGCGACCTCCTCGGTCGACACCCGTACCGAGCGCCACATCGAGCACGGTCTCGAGCGCCTGATGAAGGATCGCACGACCTTCGTCATCGCTCACCGACTCTCAACCGTCCGCAATGCGAACGCCATCATGGTGCTCGAAGCAGGCGAGATCATCGAACGCGGCGACCACGACGACCTCCTCGCCCAAAAAGGCCGCTACTACGAGCTCTACACCGGCAAGAAGGAAATGGATTAAATCGAGGGGCGCCGCCCCTCGAACCCAACTTCGGCGTCCCGATGGCTTCTTCCCCTCTCTCGACCCCAACTTTCGGCACCCCGATGGTCAGCCCTTCGCAAAAGCGAAAATACACGCAAAAAACGCCCCCTATCGGGGCGTTTTCATTAGTTTTCGGGAGTAATGATCTTCTTGATCTGGGGCAGTGCGCTGATAATGAGTGCCGCCGCCATGGTGAGAATGATCTCGGGCACCATGTAAACGGCATTGTAGACGAGCGAAAAGAGCCACGCGTTTGCAAATGTCAGTCCGAGCACCTCGCCGACCGACTGCCATACCATAGCCCCCGACAGCACCGAGGAAAGGTAGCGCAGAACGAGTGCCATGCCGCAACCGAGGCAGAATCCGACCCTTCCCTGCTTGCGCAAAAAGCCCGCAAGTCCGAGCACCGTGAAGGCAACGACGTAGTCGAAGAGGATCATGCCGATCCACGCCTGCGGGCTCAGTCCCCAACCCATCGCCTTGGGCAGATCAACGAAGAGCTGGATCAGCGAGTAGCAAAAGGAGGTGCCAAGCCCCCATTCGAGCCCGTATTTGATCGACACGAGGCAGATCGGCAACATCGACAGAAGCGTGATCGCGCCTCCGTTGGGCATCTCGTAAAATTTGACGTAACTGAGCACATATGCCAGCGCCAGCATAATGGCAGATACGCACAGCTTTTTGATGTTTGAGTTTCTCATAAAAAACTCCTCCTAAAATAAAAATCTGCCCCACCGGATAAACAGTGCAGCAGATGAACACGCAAAAAACACCCACTTCGGGCGCAGATCGCATAAGTCTTCCTACGGCGGCATTATCCGCATCAGGTAAAGGGTTCAGGCACTCGCCTGTCTCAGCCGTTTAAAGCACCCCTGACTGGTATTCGGTTTAGGCGAGATTATTGTACCGCATTTTGAGGCGTTTGTCAAGAGGAATTTTTGATTTTTTCGAAAAAGCAAACCGATTTCGGTGAAAACGGCGCAAAAAAGTAGAAAATAATTGCCAAAAGGGCTTGACAAGTGCGATATGGTATGCTATAATACCAAAGTACACCAAAGACAGCAGGTTGGAGCGATCCGGAAATCCTGCCGAGGTAAAAAGTTGATATTTCCGAGCATTTTTGCTCGCTCGCTTTTTCCTTGAACTGTATTTGGCAGTGCAAGGTTATTTTTTTGGAGGTGAAACCCAATGCCCAGCGCAAAGATTCTGGAAGAGAAGAAAGCGGTGGTTGCAGGTCTTACCGAAAAGGTAAAGTCTGCTAAGTCGGGTGTCATCGTCAGCTACCAGGGCGTCACTGTGGAGAACGACACCGCTCTCCGTAATGAGCTCCGCAAAGCAGGCGTAGAGTACAAGGTTTACAAGAACACCCTCACCGGCATGGCTTGCGAAAACGCAGGTTACCCTGAGGTGAAGCCTTACCTCAATGGCATGTCCGCAATCGCACTCTCTTTTGAAGACGAAGTAGCCCCCGCTAAGATCCTGAAGGAATACGCAGACAAGATCGAATCCTTCGAGATCAAGTGCGGTTTCGTAGACGGCGCAGTAATCGATGCTGCAAAGGTCAACGAGCTGGCTGCAATTCCCGCAAAGCCCGTACTGGTCGGCAAGATCCTCGGCGGCATGATGAGCCCCGTAAGCAAGCTGGCTATGGTTCTGCAGGCGATCATCGACAAGCAGAACGACGGCGAAGCTGCTCCCGCTGCTGAATAAGCAGTACCCCGTGAGGGACTCGCCGCCGATCGGCGGCAAACGGACAAGATGTCCGAACTTTTTACCGGCATGACCGGAAGATAATTTATTGTAATTTGGAGGAAAGTAAAATGGCATCCGAAAAGATCACTGCTCTGTTTGAAGAGATCAAGACCCTGACCATCATGGAGATGGCTGAACTGGTAAAGGCACTGGAAGACGAATTTGGCGTATCCGCTACTGCTGTTGCAGTTGCAGGCGCTCCCGCTGCAGGCGCAGCTCCCGCTGTTGAAGAAAAGACCGAATTTGACGTAGTTCTGAAGGCTGCAGGCGCTTCCAAGCTGAACGTAATCAAGGCTGTTCGTGAGATCACCGGTCTCGGTCTGAAGGACGCTAAGGATCTGGTTGAAGGCGCTCCCAAGACCATCAAGGAAGGCGTTTCCAAGGAAGAAGCAGACAAGGTTGCTGAAGCTCTCAAGGCTGCTGGCGCTGAAGTTGAAGTCAAGTAATTCAACGAAGCTTACACATTTCCCCGAACTTTCGCGGTTCGGGGATTTTTGTTTCGCAAACCATGCTCAAATCGTTCAACTTTCCCCTCGATCAATCTGTCGGTGACAACGATCATGATTGAGAGGATTTTCAAGGCATTTTCAGGCAAAAAACCTATAAAAAATAGTAAAAAACCACTTGACAAATACCGAAAAAGCCTGTATAATAGTTAGGTCGAGGTCGAAATTCAGTTTTCGGCTTCTCCTTACCGCAGGCAAAATTTTGAGTGTTTGCGGTCGCAAGTCCACAGGGAGGTATAGATCATGGAAAACCAGAACAAGTCTTATGAAACCTTATTCGTTGTAGACACTACGCTCAACGAAGATGGCATCAAGGCAGTCGTTGAAAAGTTCAGCAGCCTCATCGCCGCAAACGGCGAGGTTACTGCTGTCAACGAATGGGGCAAGCGCAGACTCGCATACCCGATCAACGACATGACCGAAGGTTACTATGTGCTGATCGATTTCAATGCGCCTGCTGCATTCGTAGCGGAGCTTGAAAGAATTTTCGGCATCACCGAAGGTGTCATCCGTTCCATCGTCAAGAGAAAGAACGCGTAAGGAGGTCGGCATAAAATGGCTAACTTCAACTTTAACAAGGTCATTTTAGGAGGCCGTCTTACAGCAGACCCCGAACTTCGTTCGACCCCCAACGGTGTCACCGTTACGTCCTTCAGCGTAGCTGTCAGCCGCCGCTATTCGTCGGCAAACGCCGAACAGCAGGCAGATTTCATCAACTGCGTTGCATGGCGTACGACCGCTGAGTTCATCACCAAATACTTCCGCAAGGGAAGCTCCATTTGCGTGGTGGGTTCGCTTCAGACGAGAACTTGGACCGATCAGAACGGTCAGAAGCGCTACTCGACTGAAGTACAGGTAGACGAAGCAATGTTCGTAGACTCGAAGAACGAGAATCCCGCAAGCCGTGCAGGTTCGCCTGCCGCTGTGCCTTACACGCCTCAGAGCTACGGCGGTGCATCCTATGCAGGTACCGCTGATTCGGCACCGAAGTTCGAAGAAATGTCCAACGAGGACGATTTACCCTTTTAATTTTTACGGAGGTTTCAAAATGGATAACGAAAAAGAAGTAGTATCGACCCCCGCTGCGCCTGCTGCTGCACCCGCAGCTGCACAGAGCGGCTCGAAGCCCTATCGTCAGAATCAGAACCGCAAGAGAAAGAAAGTTTGCCAGTTCTGCGTTGATAAGGTTGAGCACATCGACTACAAGGAAGCAGCTAAGCTCCGCAAGTTCACTTCCGAGCGCGCGAAGATCCTGCCCCGCCGTGTTACCGGCACCTGCGCTAAGCATCAGCGTCAGCTGGCGATCGCTATCAAAGAGGCTCGCCAGGTAGCTCTGCTGTCCTATGTAAACGACTGAGTTTCGTTTCACTTGACAGCCCAATCACAACCAAAATCGAGCCCGAAAGCTGTTTTCGGGCTCTTTTTGTCCATCGTGCGAAGCACAGGCAATGGCTTCGCACCCGCAAACGAAGTACAAAGGAGGTTGGAATTTGAAACTACTCGTCAAATATCTGCGCCCATACGTCAAAAAAATGTCCTTCGGGCTGTCGATCAAAACGATCGGCACGCTCATGGATCTCTTTTTGCCCTGGATCCTTTCACACATCATCGACAACGTCATCCCCAAGGAAAACAAGGTCGAGATCTTCTTCTGGGGCGGCATCATGATCATCTGCTCAATCATCGCCGCGACCTTCAACATCCGGGCGAACCGCATGGCTTCGGCTGTTTCCTGCAACTGCACGCAGAACGTCCGATACGACCTCTATGCCAAAATTTCCTATCTGGATGCCGCTCAGGTCGATCGATTCACGATCTCCTCGCTCGAATCGCGTCTGACCGGCGATACTTACAACTTAAATCAGATGACCGGCATGATCCAGCGAATGGGCATCCGTGCGCCCATCCTTCTGCTCGGCGGCATCACCGTCACCTTCCTGCTCGACGTGCGGCTGACCTTGGTCATGCTCTGCACCCTTCCCTTCATCGCACTGACGGTCACGATCATCTCCAAAAAGAGCATTCCCCTTTATACCCAGCTTCAACAGGCAATCGACCGCATCACCCGTGTGGTGCGTGAAAATACAAGCGGCGTCCGCATCATCAAGGCGCTCGGCAAGTCGGAATACGAGAAGGAACGCTTCGACGTGGTCAACCGTGACGCAATCGATCGAGAAAAGAAGGCGGGGCTGACCATGGCGGCATCCAACCCGCTCATCACCTTCATTCTCAATGCAGGCCTCACCGCTGTTATCGTCGTCGGTGCACACCTTGTCTTCGGCGGACTGAGCTCCAACGGCAAGATCATCGCCTTCATGTCCTATTTCACCATCATCTCCAATGCACTGCTCGCCGTTTCCCGTATGTTTACCCTCATTTCCAAGGGCATGGCGAGCGTCGGACGTATCAGCGCAGTGCTCGACGAGGATCCCACCCTCTGGGTCGATGAAGACGATACACACACCGTCAGCCCAGATCCCAATGCGCCGCAGATCGAGTTCCGCAATGTCAGCTTTTCCTTCAGCGGTGCGCCCGTTTTGCAAAATATCAGCTTTAAGCTCGAAAAAGGGCAGACTTTGGGGCTGATCGGCGCAACCGGCAGCGGCAAATCGACCCTCATCGCTCTGCTTCTGCGCATCTATGCGCCCGACAGCGGCGAGATCCTCATCGACGGACAGCCGATCGGCGAGATCCCGACCGAATCGCTGCGCAGTCGCTTCGGCGTCGTCTTCCAGAACGATTTTCTCTTTGCCGATACCATTCGAGAGAACGTCAACTTCGGTCGAACCCTCACAGACGATCAGATCTCTGCCGCACTTGCCGATGCACAAGCCGCCGAGTTCGTCTCGGCTTACCCCGACAAGGATGCGCATCCGCTCGATATCAAGGGTGCCAACCTCAGCGGCGGTCAGAAACAGCGTCTCCTCGTCGCCCGTGCGCTTGCAGGCGATCCCGACATCCTCATCCTCGACGATTCCTCCTCTGCTCTCGACTACAAGACCGATGCGACCCTCCGATCGACCATCACGAAAAAGTACAACAGCTCGACCACTCTGCTCGTCGCACAGCGTGTCTCATCGATCGCACACGCGCACACGATCATCATGCTCGATGCAGGTAAGATCATCGGCATGGGCACTCATGCCGAACTGCTGAAAAACTGCACCCCTTACCGTGAGATCGCCGAAACACAGATGGGAGGAGGGATGCTCCTTGACTAACGCTAACCAGACCGAAAAACGTGTCCGCATGAAAAAGAGTGCCGTCATCCTGCGACTGCTCGGCTATTTGTGGCAGCACAAGGGTTGGCTTCTGTTGGCGGCTCTGCTGGTCGTCGCCGCCAATCTGCTGGCTCTGCGCGGCCCTGAGCTTTCGGGCTACGCCATCGATGCCATCATCGGAAAGGGCAACGTGGATTTCAACGCCGTCTACCGCTTCGGGCTGCAGATGCTCCTGATCTACACCGCCTCCGCCCTGCTTTCCTTTATCCTGTCTGCGGTCATGATCCACCTCTCGCGCAAGGTCGTCTATCAGATGCGCCGCCAGGTCTTCGAGCATCTTTGCGACCTCCCCGTCGACTACTTTGACAAAAACCAGACCGGCGACCTCATCAGCCGCCTCACCTACGACATCGATACGATCAATGCTTCGCTCTCGAACGACCTTCTGCAGATCTGCGCGGGCTCTATCACGGTAATCGGCTGTGCGATCGAGATGGCGCGCATTGCCCCCATCCTCATACTCGTCTTCGCCGTCACCGTTCCCTGTCTGATCGCCTTCACCATCTACCGTGTCAAAAAGGTAAAACCCCTCTTCCGCAAGCGTTCGGCAAAGCTCGGTGAGCTCAACGGCTATGCCGAGGAGATGCTCTCGGGGCAGAAGACCATCCGTGCCTACGGCAAGGAAGAGGTCATGATCGACCGATTCGAGGAGCACAACCGCGATGCGATCGACGCCTATTACAAAGCCGATTACCAAGGCAGTATCGTCGGTCCCTCGGTCAACTTCATCAACAATATTTCGATGTCGCTGATCAGTATGTTCGGTGCGCTCCTCTACCTCGGCGGCTCTATGTCGCTCGGCAACCTGTCTGCGTTCATCCTCTATTCGAGGCGCTTCTCGGGTCCCATCAACGAGACCGCCAACATCATCAGCGAGATCCAGTCTGCCACCTCCGCCGCGGAGCGTGTCTTCCGTCTGCTCGACGAAAAGCTCGAAGAGAAGCAAAAAACGAACGATCTGCCCCTCAAAAATGCGGTCGGTGAGGTAGACGTAGACCACATCGACTTCAGCTACACCTCCGAGAAGCAGGTTCTCCATGACATCTCACTCAAAGCGCCCAAGGGCTCGACCATCGCCATCGTCGGTCCGACGGGCGGCGGCAAGACCACCCTCATCAGCCTGCTCATGCGCTTCTATGACCCGCAGACAGGCGAAATTCGCATCGACAGTCAGAACACCTACGAGCGCAACATGGACGACGTGCGCCGCTCCTTTGCGATGGTGCTCCAGGACACGTGGCTCTTCGGCGGCACGATCCGCGAAAATCTGCTCTACGGCAACCCGAATGCCACCGAGGAAGAGCTTCGCCAAGCGGTTGCAGCCGCACGCCTCGACGACTACATCGAATCACTGCCCGACGGCTACGAAACGGTGCTTGATGAAAACGGCAGTAACCTGTCGAAGGGGCAGAAGCAGCTGATCACCATCGCCCGTGCAATGCTGGTCGATGCGCCGATGCTCATCCTCGACGAGGCGACCTCCAACGTCGATTCACGCACCGAGGCGAAGCTGCAGGAGGCAATGAATGCGCTCATGGCGCACAAGACCTGCTTCATCGTCGCACACCGTCTCTCGACCGTGCAGAACGCCGATCAGATCCTCGTCATCCGCGGCGGCAGAATCATCGAATCGGGCAACCACGATGAACTGCTCGCGCAAAACGGCTTCTACGCCACCCTCTACAACAGCCAGTTCGAAGTGAGTTGAGCACTTTGGGCGCCGCCCCAAACCCCGCTCAGGGGAACTTTTGAAAAAGTTCCCCTGGGAACCCTTCAAAACTTTTACTAAAGGGATATGATTTTGTCGTCCCTCATTTCCATGCACACGCCCGGAAGGAACATCTATGAACATCTACGAACAGATCATCGAGATCATCGCCGAAAAGCTCCGCCGTACACCCGACGAAATCGCACCCGATGCCGACCTCGTCGAGACGCTCGGTGCAGATTCGCTCGACATCGTCGAGATCCTCATCGCCGTTGAAGACCGCTTCGGGCTCTATGTCCCCGACAGCCGCGTCATCGAAATGCACACCCCCGCCGAACTCGCGGCGTATGTCGAGGAGAATGGGTGATTTTTCTTGGAGCCCCCTTTCTTGAAAGGGGGCTCCAAACCTCTACCAAAGAACTTATAAAGCGCGGCGATCACTCGCCGCGCGGAGATAGCACAACGCCCCGAACGAAGACATACGGATGCTTCATTCGGGGCGCTATATATTACCCATTTGCGGGGCTTAATTAAGTTCTTGAGGGGACTTAGGGGGACTTCTTTCAAGAAGTCCCCCTAAAAATCACTTTCTCGCGTCGTAATAGAAGATGGCCTCACCCGGGAGGTGATAACCGAACTTTTCGCGTGCGATACGGGTGATGTAATCGTCATCGATCGGCTTTTCGAGCTGATATGCCAGCTCATCGACCGAATCCTGCACTTTCATAACCTCCTGCTCGAGCTCTGCAAGCTCCTCGTCGAGCTCGTTGATCTCAAGCTGAGAGCTGACGATCGAGAAGAGAGCCAGCACTACGAATCCAAGCCAAAACAGGCGAATAAATACGTTTCCTCTGAATTTCATTTTTCAACCTTTACTGATAACGCTTTTCTTTTTGATATTACTTTTCGGTCTTTTGACCGCTATTTAACTGTCTCTTCCGAAAAACCGACCGATGCGAGCTTAGAAAGCCGCTCGGCATAGAGGGTCGCTTCTCTGCCCCCTTGACGGGAGAGCCGCTTGTCTCTCCGGGTTCGATGCAAACGCCGCACGAGCCTTGCAAGTGCCGTGATCAGCCGCAGGACAAGCCTGATCGGCGGACGAATGACAAACCTGACAAGCAGATGCCAAAGCCATGCGAGCAGGCGCAAGAGCCTGTCGGCAAACGCCATCACGAGCCGTCCGAGCGTCAAGCGGTAGAGGAGCAGTCCCACTCCCTCGCCGACGATCGCCATCAACCGCACCTGTCCCATAGAGAGTGCGAAATAGAGAATGGCGGTCGACACGCCTGCGATGAGACCGAAGAGCAGATCCTCGACGTGAAGAAGCATCGACAGGAGCACCCACGGCAGTGTCCGAAAGCGTTTTTTCTTTGGCTGTGAAGATGCCGATCGATCCCTTCGCTCACACGCCAGCCGTCGGATGCGGAAGACGTCGTAGAGCAAGCCGAGTGCGATCCCCAGAAGCAGCGATGCGGCAAGCAGCCTTGCCAGCGACAGCTGTGAGAGGTACTGGGTCATTTTTTGCTTCTCAGCAGTCCGCTTCGACGGATCGGCTTGTCGATGTAGGCGATCCCGTTGATCTTTCCCTCGATGCCAAGCTCCTTGCTGTCCACGTTCATTTTGACGATGTGCAGATCTTCACCCTCAACGGTGAGCACTCCCGAGGTGCTAGCGAGCACCACCGAACGCTCGTCAAAGCTGATCACATCTTCGATCCCGGTGAGCGCCATGCGCCGCCGATCGTCCATATGTAGGCTATGCCCTTTGTTTTCACTGCCCGCGACAGGATTCATAGTAACGCCTCCTTCTAAACCGCTATGGTCTCTGTTGACCACTATATGCGGATGAGTGCGCTTCTATGACGAGGCAATTACTGCGAAATGACCTCGTACATGGCAGGTGCGTCCGCTTTGCGGACCGTTTCGCTCACGTCGAGCACTCGAACCTTGAGTGTTCGGCTTCCGAAGGTCACCTCAATGACATCGCCGACCTTCACCTGATAAGAAGCCTTTGCTTCTCTTCCGTTCACGCTGACATGATCGCCGTCACAGGCATCGTTTGCCACCGTGCGGCGCTTGATGATTCTCGAAACCTTCAGATACTTGTCAAGCCGCATCCGAATCCCTCCTGTCAGTGGATATTCACCCACTTTAACCGATTATATTTTAGTATATCATG
>CAYRQA010000064.1:0-9660 GCA_964426285.1 uncultured Lachnospiraceae bacterium
GTTCTTGAAGAGGTTCTTAGGAGAAACTTCTTTCAAGAAGTTTCTCCTAAGCGGGGTTTGGGGCAGCGCCCCAATTAAACTACGTGAACCTTCTTTTCGCTGTCGCTGTTTTCGATGTCGAGACCGAGCTGTGCGGCACGGCGGTTCTCGAAGAACTTGGTCGCTACCTGCTCGAAGAGGGCGTAGCTGAGCACGTCTTCTTCCTGCTGGAGGTAATCGGCAGCCTTCTGCTTGATCTCCTCGTACTCGGGCTTGAGCAGGTCTGCGGGACGGCAGGTGATGGGCTCTTCGTCGCCGATGATCTTCTTGCGGAAGTCGGGATCGATGGGCATCGGGCACTTGCCGTATTCGCCCTTGATGACACCGCGGAATTCCTTGGTGACCATCTTGTAGCGCTCACCCATGATGACGTTGTAGACCGCCTGCGTACCCACGATCTGCGAAGAGGGGGTTACGAGCGGAGGATAGCCTGCGTCTGCGCGCACTCTCGGTACTTCCTCGAGCACTTCCTGCAGCTTATCCTGCTTGCCTGCCTGCTTGAGCTGGGAGATCAGGTTGGAGAGCATACCGCCCGGCACCTGATAGAGCAGTGCGTTGGTGTTGACTGCGAGTACCTGCGGGTCAAGCAGACCTTCTGCGAGGTACTTCTCGCGGATGGGGGTGAAGTACTTGCTGATCTTGTCGAGCTCGGCAAGGTCGAGACCGGTGTCGTAGGGTGTGCCCTGCAGAGCGGCTACAAGCGGTTCGGTTGCGGGCTGGGAAGTACCCAGTGCCAGCGGCGAGATCGCGGTATCAACGATGTCACAGCCTGCTTCGATCGCCTTGATCAGGGTCATCGCAGCAAGACCTGCAGTCGAGTGGGTGTGCAGCTCGACGGGCAGTTCGGGGAATGCCTTCTTGAGCGCCTTTACGAGCAATTCCGCATCGTAGGGCTTGAGTAGTCCCGACATATCCTTGATACAGATCGAGTGTACGCCCATGTTGACGAGCTGTCTGGTGTAGTCTACGAAATATTCGGTAGTGTAGCAAGGACCTGTGGTGTAGGAGATCGCCGCCTGAACGTGACCGCCCTCTTTGTTGGTCGCACGGATGGCAGTTTCGAGGTTGCGGGGATCGTTGAGTGCGTCGAAAATACGCAGAATATTGATGCCGTTCGCGATCGACTTCTGTACGAAGTATTCGACCACGTCGTCCGCATAGTGACGGTAGCCGAGGATGTTCTGTCCGCGGAAAAGCATCTGCAGATTGGTCTTCTTGACCTTATCGCGGATCTTGCGCAGGCGCTCCCACGGGTCTTCGTTCAGAAAACGCAGGCAGGAGTCAAAGGTCGCACCGCCCCACGCTTCGATCGAGTGGTAGCCCACCTTGTCCATCTGCTCCAGAATGGGTAGCATATCTTCAGTGGTCATTCGCGTTGCGATCAGCGACTGATGCGCATCACGAAGCACTGTTTCAGTAATTTTAACTTTAGCCATATCACACGCTCACTTTTTAGATTTTTAATCGGGGCGCTGCCCCGAACCCCGCTTGAAACCTTTTTGAAAAAAGGTTTCAAGACTTCCAAAAACTTTGGAAAAGGGGCTTTATTTTGGGTTTGTTGACAGAGGGATCGCTTTAGGGGTAGTATTAGTTTGGATTTTCGCAAACTAATGTAGGAATGCTTAAATAAATTCCCTTCCCTAAAGTTTTTGAAGATTCTTAAGAACCTTTTTTCAAAAAGTTTCTTAAGCGGGATCCGGGGCAGCGCCCCGGCGTTCCCTTAAGCTGCCCCAAAGATAGACAGCAATACGCCTGCGGCGACGGCGGAGCCGATTACGCCTGCGACGTTGGGCCCCATGGCGTGCATGAGGAGGAAGTTGGAAGGATCTTCCTTCTGACCCTCGATCTGCGATACACGGGCAGCCATAGGCACGGCAGACACGCCTGCAGAGCCGATGAGGGGGTTGATCTTGCCACCGGTGACGACGTTCATGATCTTTGCGGTGATCAGACCGCCGCAAGTCGAGATGACGAAGGCAGTCAAACCGAGGATGATAATGAAGATCGTCTGTGTGTTAAGGAAAGCGTCAGCCGAAGCGGTCGCACCTACCGAGATACCGAGGAAGATGGTGACCACGTTGATCATGCCGTTCTGCGCAGTCTTGGAGAGACGGTCGGTCACACCGCAGACGTTCAGCAGGTTACCGAACATCAGACAGCCGACCAGCGGTGCGGCAGAAGGAACGATCAGCGTGACGACCGCGGTCACGAGGATCGGGAATACGATCTTTTGCACCTTGGATACGCTTCTCAGCGCAGTCATCTTGATCTGTCTTTCTTTTTTGGTGGTAAGTAACTTCATGAAGGGCGGCTGGATCATGGGGATCAGTGCCATGTAGCTGTACGCGGCGATCGCAATCGCGCCGAGCAGATGAGGTGCCAGCGTCTTGGTGACGAGGATCGCGGTAGGTCCGTCAGCACCGCCGATGATACCGATCGAAGCGGCTTCCTGAGGGGTAAAGCCGAGCAGGAGTGCGCCTGCGAAGGCTACGAATACGCCGAGTTGTGCGCCTGCGCCGATGAGAAGCGACTTCGGGTTGGCGATCAGAGGGGTAAAGTCAGTCATCGCACCGATGCCGATAAAGATCAGCGAGGGATAGAGACCAGTCTTGACACCGAGGTAGAGGAAGTCAACCAGACCGCCTCGAGCAATAACCTCTTGAATGACCCAGTCCGACCCGTCCTCGTGGATAAAGAGATCCATGTGGAAGAGCTCCGCACCGGGAAGGTTTGCGAGGAGCATACCCGTCGCGATGGGGATCAGCAGAAGCGGCTCAAACTTTCTGACGATTGCAAGATAGTAGAGCGCCGCTACGATGACGTACATCGCGAGGTACTTGAGTACGTCGAGCCCGCCCATCTGCTGAACGAACTGACCGATTCCTGTCGATTCCAGAAAATTCAGCAATGTTTCCTGTAATTGCATAGTTCAGTATCCTTTCGGGATCGCTATGCGATCAATTCATGGTGACCAGTACGTCGTCTGCGTTGACGGTTGCGCCCTTCGATACGTTGACCGATGCAACCACGCCGTCTGCGGGTGCGAAGATCTCGTTTTCCATCTTCATGGCTTCGAGTACAGCCACGATCGTACCCTTGGTCACGTTCTGACCAACCGAAACCTTCACGTCAAGGATGGTGCCGGGCATGGGTGCCTTGATCGCAACTGCGCCTGCGGCAGCTGCTGCAGGTGCGGGTGCTGCTGCGGGAGCAGGCGCTGCTGCCTTGGGAGTAGCCACGGGGGCAGCCTTGGGTGCAGCTGCGGGAGCGGGTGCGGCTACGGGTGCAGCAGAAGCGGCGCCTGCGGCAACCTCTTCCACCTCTACTTCGTATACGGAACCGTTAACGGTGACATTAAATTTTCTCATGGTGATAACCATTCCTTTCTTATATTCATTCGGGACAGTGGAACGACTGTCCTTTTCAGTTTCAATGTTGGTAGATCAGTTCTGATTCCAGTGAGCGGCGCTTCCGACCTTTTTGAAGGAAACCACTCTGAAGCCCGATGCAAACTGCGAAACGGGAGTAGCAGGAGAGGCGGCAACAGCTTCGCCCTCGAGATAGATGGCGATCGCGGCGGTGATCGCGGCGATCAGCTCGCCGTCATCGGTCGCTTCAACTGCAGGCGCGGGCTCTGCTACGGGCGCAGGCGCTACAGGTGCGGGAGCGGGGGCTTCCACTGCCTTCTCGCTCTTCTCTTTGCCGGTTGCCTTGGACATACACAGATGGAAGAGCTCCAGAATCAGCCAAAGCAGAATCAGTACGGCGAAGACAACGCCTATGCCGAGCAGTGTTCCGACGCCGATGTAGTTCCACCGCTCAGCTGAGCTGATGCTCTCGGCGGCAAGGATCATGAAATTCATCTCTCATCCTCCTCAGAAGGGCAGCTTGGAGTGCTTGCGGCGAATCTCGCCGTCTGCCTTCGACCAGAGCATCATGTAAGCCGAGATGATGCGAGCTCTCAGCTCTTCGGGTTCGACGATGTCGTCGACCTCGCCTGCCTTTGCGGCGGCAACAGCCGAGCCTTCCCCCGAGATCCACGCTTCGATCTTCGCCTTGCGCTCAGCAACGGGATCTGCGGCGGACTTGATCTCTTCACCGTAGATGAACTGAACAGCCGCGTCGGGTTCCATGACCGAGATTTCAGCGGTGGGCAGTGCCAGCACGATATCCGCACCGATCGACTTCGAGCCCATGAGGGTGAATGCCGCACCGTATGCCTTGCCGACCACTACGGTCACCTTGGGGCAGGTCGCGGCGGCGTATGCCGATGCGAGCCGTGCCAGCTCGGATGCGTAGGGGGCTTTTTCCGCGTCCTTACTGAGCTCGATGCCGACGGTATCGACCAGCGAGATCACGGGAATGGAGAAATTATCACAGAAGGAGATGAAGGTTGCCATTTTACGAGCGGCGACAGGGGTGAGCGGTGCGCCCTTGGCGTTTGCTACGATACCTGCAGTGAGCGAGCCGACCGATGCGAGTGCGGTCACTGCCTCGGGTGCTACGTCCTTCTTAAGCTCGGTGTAATTGCCGTTGTCGGCGATCATCGCGATCAGCGCTGCGGTGTCAGGAGCATTTGCAGCATCGGGAGTAGGACGACCCATGTCGTCGCCTGCATCGATGAAAGCAAGTCCCTGATTGTTGTTCTGGGGGATCATCGAAACGATCTCCCGTGCCTTTGCGATGGCATCGTCGCTGTTGGCGCAGACTACGTCGACCAGCCCTTCCTTGGCTGCCTCGGCGATCGAGCCTGCTTCCTTATCGCCCTGTGCTTTGAGCACGGAGGGAGGTGCAATGTAGTATTTGCCTTCGTTCGAAGCGATCAGAATATCAGCAAGCGATGCGGCGGTAGCCGAAAGACCTGCGCATACGCCGTCGACAACTGCGATCTGCGGAATGATGCCCGAAACCTCGGTCATCTTAGCAAGAACCTGTCCGAATGCGGCGAGGGTCTTTGCGCCCTCGGTCACTTTTGCGCCTGCAGAAGCGTAAATGCCGATCACGGGTGCGCCGTTCTTCTTGGCAAGCTCATACAGCGAGATGATCTTCTTCGCTTCGGCTTCGCCGAAAGCACCCTTGTTTCTCGAATAATCCTGTGCAAATGCAAAGGTAAGCGCATCATTTACCGCACCGTATCCACAGACTACCCCTGCATATTCGCTGTCGCCGATATAAGCGCCCAGCTCCACCAAAGTGCCTTCGTCAAACAGCTGTGCAAGCAACTGAGATGCACTGCCGTCGCGCGAGGGCTGATTTTTGGTATCCATTCCCATAAAATTACCATTCCTTTCTTTAATAGGGGACAAGCGGCTTGGCAAATGATCGCACCGACGCCCCTGCGAGGGCAGAAAAACTTCTACCCCATCATAATTGATATTATACAGGATTTGTCAACAAATTGCAAGCGCTTTTCCGAAATTTCATAAATTTCTTCACTTTATTTTCAGCATTGTTCGCACCCTTCGAAACGGGGGGGCTCGGGCAATGCCAGATAATCGTCACCCGTGCGGCAGATGACCCTTTCTCCGTCGCAGACGAGGGTCACACTGCCGCTCTCGCAGGTCGAAAAGACGGCCGCACCAACCGCCTTCAGGCGATCGACCACCGACGGGGTCGGGTGTCCGAAGGCATTATCCGCCGAAGCGGAGATCACCGCCACCTCAGGCGTGACCGCCTGCAGGAAGGCATCCGAGGTCGAATTCGAAGAACCGTGATGCCCGACCTTGAGCACGTCTGCATCGAGCAGATCGGGACAGTGTTCGAGCAGGATCGCTTCCTCCCCTTCCTCGGCATCGCCCGTGAAGAGGAAGGAGCGTTCCCCGTAATCGATCCGCAGGACCATGCTGTTGTCGTTTTCCTCTGCCAGCTCGGAGATCGGCGCCAATATAGTGACCGTGACGCCGCCGCTGACCATCCTGCTCCCCGCCGTGAGCGCCGTTAAAGCAGGTCGCTTGTCCTCCTCCGCTTTCAACACAGGGGCATCGCCCGCGTAGCAGATCTCGACTACTTCGAAGGCATCGCAGAGCGCATTCAGCCCGCCCGCATGGTCACTGTGCCCATGCGACAGAAAAATCCGGTCGATGCGCTCGATATTCCACCGTCTGAGGTACGCGATCACGCTGTCTGCCGATTCCGCCGTTCCCGTGTCGATCATGGCGGTTTTTCCGTCGGGAAAGCTGAGCAGCGCCGCATCACCCTGCCCCACGTCGATGAAGTGGACGGTCAGCTTGCCGTCGACGGCATCCTGCCGATCGAGCGTGCGATAGAGACGGATGCCCGCACCGATCCCGATCAGCAGGACAGTAAGGGCAAGCAAGCTGAGTGTGCGCCATTTTTTGAGTTTTATGTTATTCATACTTTTCAAAGCCAAAAGACGCAGTGCTTCCCGAAGAAACAATGCGTCTTTGCATAGATGTCGTTTATTTTTTGAGTGCGATAGCCGCTTTTGCCTTGGCTACGATATTCTCCGCAGTCAGCCCGTAGTAGCTGAGCAGTGCGGGTACCTTGCCCGATCTGCCGAACTGATCCTCTACGCCGACGCGCAGGACGGGAGTGGGCAGTGCTTCACACAGCACCTCGGTCACTGCCGAGCCGAGACCGCCGATGATATTGTGCTCCTCTGCGGTCACAACTGCGCCCGTCTTCTTCGCGGATGCGATAAGCAGTTCGCGGTCGATCGGCTTGATGGTGCAGATGTCGATGACCTCTGCCGAGATGCCCTCGTTCGCGAGCAGCTGCTTTGCCGCAAGCGCCGCTTCGATGAGGATACCGGTCGCCACGATGGTAACGTCGCTGCCCTCGGAAAGG
Organism: uncultured Lachnospiraceae bacterium; assembly: GCA_964426285.1. Taxonomy (GTDB): domain Bacteria; phylum Bacillota; class Clostridia; order Oscillospirales; family CAG-272; genus CAKSQF01. The sequence goes on from CAYRQA010000064.1 coordinate 6,847, forward strand.
AGCATACCCTTGCCGATCTCGAACTTGTAGGTCGCTTCGTCAAAGAGCACCGGAACGGGCGCTCTTCCAAAGCGCATATAGACGGGACCGTCGTATTTTGCAGCCGCACGGAGAGCCGCCTTCGCTTCTACGTCGTCGCCGGGGTTGATGACGACCATGTTCGGGATGGTGCGCATGATGCCCATATCCTCGAGACACTGGTGGGTCGCGCCGTCCTCGCCGACGGTGATGCCCGCGTGGGTTGCACAGATCTTGACGTTCAGCTTGGGATATGCCACCGAGTTGCGGATCTGATCGAATGCTCTGCCCGATGCGAACATCGCAAAGGACGAGCAGAAGGGGACCTTTCCGCAGGTAGCCAGTCCTGCCGCTACCGAAACCATGTTCTGCTCTGCGATGCCGCAGTCGTAGAAACGGTCGGGGAATTCATTTTTGAAATATACGGTCATGGTAGATCCGGCAAGGTCTGCGTCGAGCACCACGATTTCGGGATACTTTGCGCCCAGCTCCACCAGTGTTCTTCCGTAGCTTTCTCTGGTTGCGATCTTTTCTGCCATTAGAGTTGTTCCTCCCATGCATTCAGCTCTGCCATTGCCTGCTCATACTGCTCGGTCTTGGGGGCACTGCCATGCCACTTGTAATTGTTCTCCATGTAGGAGACGCCCTTGCCCTTAGCGGTCTTGCAGATGATCACGGTCGGCTTGCCGCTGACCGTCTTCGCTTCGGCGAGTGCCGCCGCGATCTGTTCAAAATCGTGACCGTCGATGACGATGGCGTGCCAGCCGAAGGCTCTGAACTTCTCGTCAAAGGGAGTGGGGTTCATGACCTTGGTAATATCGCCGCCGATCTGCAGACCGTTGAAGTCTACCATGGCAACGAGGTTATCGAGGTTATAATGAGCCGCGAGCATTGCCGCTTCCCAGACCTGACCCTCCTGGCATTCGCCGTCACCGAGGACGGTGTAGACGCGGTACTTGCCCTTGCCTGCCAGCGCCATGCCGCAGGCGGCGGAGATGCCCATGCCGAGCGAACCGGTCGACATATCGACACCGGGGATGTGCTTCATATCGGGGTGACCCTGCAGTCTGCTGTCGATCTGACGGAAGCCGTTCAGCTCTTCGACGTCAAAATAGCCGCGCAGTGCCAGCGTCGCATAGTACGCGGGCGAGCAGTGTCCCTTGGACAGTACAAAACGGTCCCGTGTCTCGTTGTCGGGATGAGCGGGATCGATATTCATTTCTTCAAAATAGAGATAAGTCAACAGATCAGCGATCGACAGAGAGCCGCCCGGATGACCGCTCTGTGCCTTATAGACTGCCGTCAGCGCCCATTTGCGCACTTCGCAGGCGGTCTTTTTCAGCTGTAACAGTTTTTCGGAATCCATATTATCCTCCATATACGGTAATGGATGGCGCAAATGCGCCCACAAATCTTATTATAGTCTATTTTCCGACGATTGTCAACAGATTCACAAATTTTTGTTTTCTTTTTTCCGAATTTTCCGATCGGAGCGCAATTTTTCGAAAAATTGCCCAAGCAATGCCGCCGATTCATCACTGAGCACACCCGAGCTTACCTCCATATGGTGATTAAGCGGAAGACGGTTGAGGTCGGTGATCGTACCCAGTCCGCCCGCCTTCTCGTCAGGTGCGCCGTAGACCACTCGCTTCACCCTTGCCGAGAGCAGTGCCCCTGCACACATCACGCAGGGCTCGAGGGTGACGTAGAGCGTCGCTTTATGCAGCCGCCAGCCGCCGAGCGCAGTACAGGCACGGTCAATGGCAGTGATCTCGGCATGACGCAGTGCATTGCGGTCGCCCTCTCTGGTGTTGTGTGCTTTCGCGACCACGCCCCTGCCCTCCCAGACGATCACGGCGCCCACGGGCACCTCGCCTTTATCGAGCGCGCGCTTGGCTTCCTCGAGTGCAAGACGCATATAGGCTTCGTCGCGCTCCTCGGGTGTATCTGAAATAAAGTTCGGCAAACGAAATTCACCTGCTTTCGTTGATTTGAATGAGTATATAGGTATAAAAATGCCGCCGCGGGCGATACTATCTTGCGAAAATCAAGAATTTGATGCTGATTTTGACGCAAAAAAGGGAGCCTGCCATGAATTATACGAGAGAACCGCTGATCGTTCACTACCTTCTGGCGTTTATAGTCGGCGCTGTAGCGTACAGCTTAATCGAGATCCTGTGGAGGGGACACACCCACTGGACGATGACCCTCACGGGCGGTCTTTGCATGGTGATCCTGATGCTCATCAGCGGATTATCGATCGCACTGCCTCTCAAATGGCTGCTCGGTGCACTGTCGATCACGACCATCGAGTTTGCCGTCGGTTGTGTGGTCAACTTGGCGCTCGGATGGGGCGTATGGGACTACACCGATCTGCCGCTCAATCTGCTCGGACAGGTCAGTCTGCCCTTCACGCTCGTCTGGTTCCTGCTGTCAATCCCCGGGATCTTTATCTGTCAAAGGCTATGAGCCCGCACAATCCGCTATAGATTTATTGTAGCAAAAAACGCCCCAAATGTCAACTCACTTTGAAAAAGTGAAGACTTGACATTTTGGGGCGAATGTGCTATACTGTGTGGGTAGGATATTACGGGGTGTGGCGCAGTTGATAGCGCGGGTGCTTTGGGAGCCGGCAGTCGGCAGGAGCGCTGGTTTTTGAAAAAGCGAGCATTCGAGCGAAAACGGGTGGAAATGAGAGGTTTTCGGGGTTGGTGTTCCCTGTTTGAAAGGCTTTGACCACAGATTTGACCATAGTTGGGAAATTGAATATTTCGAGGTGTAGCTCACCCGGTAGAG
>CAYRQA010000065.1:0-9630 GCA_964426285.1 uncultured Lachnospiraceae bacterium
CGTCCTTGCAGATGCGCTTGTTGCCGTACTTGGTCTTGCAGGAGCAGCCCATGCAAGCGCCGAAGCCGCAGCCCATGCGCTCCTCGAAAGAGCACTGACCGCTCGTGACGGTGGCGTTATAGACCGCCTTGAGCATCGGCTCGGGACCGCAGGTGTAGAAGTAGCTGTAGTCACCGATTTTCGGGATGACGTCGGTGACGAAGCCCTTTTCGCCGACCGAGCCGTCGGCGGTCGCGACGTAGGTCTCGACGCCGAGCGCCTCAAACATCTCCTTGCCGAAGATCTCGTCTGCGGCGTTGAAGCCGAGGATGGCGACGGGCTTCTTGCCCTGCACGACCAGTGCCTTTGCCAGTCCGTAGAGCGGGGGCACACCGACGCCGCCGCCGAGAAGCAGCGGACGCTCACCGCTGACGGTGAGATCGTAACCGTTGCCCAGTCCCGTGAGGATGTCGAGCCCCCTTCCCTCCTCCATTTCGGAGAGCGCGGCAGTGCCCTTGCCGACCACCTTGTAGATGATGGTGAGCAGTCCGTCTTCGCAGTCGCAGACCGAGATCGGGCGGCGCAGGTACATTCCGGCGAGCGCAATGTTCACGAATTGCCCCGGAGCGGTGATATCCGAAGTATCGCCCGAAAGGGTCATTTTCCAGACACTTTTGGCGATATTTTCATTGGTTTTTACAGTAAAAAGTCCTTGTTTCATGGTAATTCCTTTCGACAGGATTATTTGCAGTTTTTGATTGGTCTTCCCCTATCCTTGTAGGGGCAGGCGTCCTCGACTGTCCGCCCTTGGGGGATTCTCTATCGTCATTCTTCTTTTTGATAGGCGATCTTCCCATCCACCACGGTCATTTCGCAAACACCCTGCAATTCCGTCCCCGCATAGGGGGTCGCTCTGCCCATCGACAGGAAGGCGTCGGGGTCTACGGTGAAGCGCTCGTTCAGATCCCACACGGTGAAGTTGCCGTCTTCCATTGGTCGCCCGATCTTAAAACGCTTCATCGCGTTGGTGGTGAGGAGCGGGATCAGCTTCTCGAGCGTGATGATCCCCTTCTTTACCAGGTGGGTGTAGAGCACGGGGAATGCCGTCTCGATACCGACGATGCCCATGGCGCTCTTTTCGAGCCCTCTCGACTTTTCTTCTGCCGAGTGGGGAGCATGGTCGGTGGCGATCATGTCGATCGTGCCGTCGAGGATACCCTCGATCAGCGCTTCTCGGTCAGCAGCCGATCTCAGCGGCGGGTTCATCTTGAAGCGACCGTCCTCTTTAAGATCGTCCTCACAGAGGGTCAGATAGTGCGGTCCCGTCTCGCAGGTGACGTTGATACCGCTCGCCTTCGCACGGCGGATGAGCTCGACGCTCTCTTTTGTAGAAATGTGGCAAACGTGATAGCCGCAGCCGATCTCGGCGACGAGTTTTAAGTCGCGCTCGATCTGCTTCCACTCCGATTCCGAGCAGATGCCGCTGTGTCCGTGCGCCTTTGCGTAGCGTCCATCATGGATGTAGCCACCGCGCAGCAGATCATTGACCTCGCAGTGTGCGACGATCAGCTTGTCCAGCGCCTTCGCCTTTACCATGGCGGCGCGCATCATATCGTCGCTCTGCACGCCTCTGCCGTCGTCCGAGAAGGCGACCACATAGTCCGCCATTGCCTCCAGATCGGCGAGCACCTCGCCCATCTGCCCGACGGTGATCGAACCGTAGGGGTGCACGCGGATCGAAGCATCGCGCGCGATGATCTCACGCTGCACGTTCAGATGCTCAAGGCTGTCGGGCACGGGATTCAGGTTGGGCATCGAGCAGACGTCGCCGTAGCCGCCGTGGGCAGAGGCGGCGGTCCCGCTCGCGATCGTTTCTTTATATGAAAATCCCGGCTCTCGTAAATGAACGTGAACGTCCACGAAAGTCGGGAATATGACCTTGCCGGAAATATCAAAAGAAATGGGGGAAACACCCGCCGGCGCTTTATCGATAAAATGAAGCATTCCGTCGCTGATCTGCACATCGGTAGAAATAAGTTTGCCATCGTAAAACACATCGGCATTTTTCAGCAGTGCATTCTTCATACAAACCTCCATGCAATCAAAAGCCGCACTCGGCAACAGGTTGCGTGATGCGTCTTGATCGGATTATCCTTATGTTTCGGAACAGTTTGCGCAACTGTTCCTTCACGATTTTATTGTAACACAAAGCGCTTTCTTTGTCAAGAAAGAAAGCGCTGAAATTTACACGATTTTACAGAGCTCGACTGTCGCTTTAGACAGTTTTCGCTTTTCCGTTGGTCTTCGCGGTGAAGGCTTCGCCGTTTACGACGTAGCGCTCGTGCATTCCCTCGCCGATCAGTCCTGCTTCGTCGTAGACCTTCACGGCGTAGACCAATCGCCTGCCGTCGATCTCGATCAGCTCGCTCTCACAGCGCACGGTCATGCCGACGGGCGTCGACGCAAGGTGACGAACGTTCAGCGATATGCCGACCGTTGTCATGCCTGCCTCGAGCTTTTTGGCTACGCAAAGCATACAGGTCTTCTCGATCAGTGTTGCCATGGCGGGCGAGGCATATACAGGCAATGTACCGCTGCCAATGACCGCCGCCGTCTGTGCATCGCTTACCTTCTCCATGCAAACTTCTTTCATTCCGATCGTCATAACAATCCTCCTTACGTTAATCGTATAATTCTTCTTTATAAATGTCGACCAACTCAACGAACCGCTTGTCCAGCTCGGTAAAACGGTAGCTCTTGCGGTAAATGAGAACGTCCTGATAGATGCGCTCGTTTGCCGAGCATTTTTTCTGCACGAGCCCATACTTTTCGCGCAGATCCTCGGGGATCGATGAACCCCACATAAAGGTCCTCGGCACCTTCGAGAGCAGTTCAAACTGGCTCGCACGCTCGTACACATAGATGCGGCGGGTGATATACTCGGACGTTTCGGCTTTGATGGCATCGGTGAAGGGGAGCGAGGGAACGTAGTGGTCGGGGTTGCCGATCTCGGTATACTCGGCAAGGTCGGTATTGGTGATATCCTCCCGATCGGCAAGCGGATCGTCGGCAGAAATGAGCAGATAGCAGGAATATTCGGCAATCAACTCGGAAAGTATGTCTTTTTCGTGTAGCATCGCCTTGAAATAGGGCTCAAAGGTCTTCTGATAGCGGATGATGCCGAGACGGTAGTCCGATTGCAGGAGGTTATTGATGGCTCTGAGCGAGTTTGTCTCTTTATAGTAGATCTCCGCAGGCTTTACCGGGTCGAGCTCGCCCGCAAAACGGGTGAATGCGTCGCAGATGTAGCTTGCTCTCGGCACGGAGACCGAGAATTTCAACTTCTCACTGCCGCCGTTTTTGTACATACTCTCGACTTCCTCGATCTGCGCCACGATGCGCTTGGCGTGCCCCAAAAACTCCTCCCCCTGCGGCGTGGGGGTCATCCCCTTCGAGGTGCGGCGAAAAATGGTGATGCCGAGCGAATTTTCGAGGTCGCGGATGGCTCTCGACAGGTTGGGCTGCCCCATGAAGAGATTTTCAGCCGCCTTGTTGATCGATCTCGTCCGCTCGACCTCAATCGCATATTTTAAATGTAGAATGTTCATGATTTTGTCTCCATCGAGGCTCTGCCTCGAGCTCCGCTTAAGAGAAACTTCTTGAAAGAAGTTTCTCTTAAGAATCTTTTCAAGAACTTTAATTGAGCAAAACAACTGCGTTGTTTGGCGGGGTGGGTTATACCGAGGGTTCCTCCGCCGTTCTTTTGTAGGGGAGGCGTTTCGCCTCCCGCTCTTACGGCTTGCGCATAATACACGGCGGGAGGGGAGACCCCTCCCCTACAAGAATATCAAACCCGTTCAGATTGGAAATCCCCCAAGGGGCTTTCCGCTATCTCTATTTTAACATATTTCTATATAAATTTCAATATACCGGTTGAAATTTCTTTCATTTTTTGCTATAATGATTCCACTACCCGAAAGGAGAACGCCATGCACCAAACCCTCAACCCCGAAGCGCTCGCTCGTCTGCTCGACCGCCCGATGCGCGTACTGACCTACGATACGATCGATTCGACCAATAACGAAGCCAAACGCCTGATTGCAGACGAGCTGACCGAGCCTGCCCTGCTTGTTGCCGACAGTCAGACCGCGGGAAAGGGTCGGCTCGGGCGCTCCTTCTATTCGCCTGCCGCGAGCGGGCTTTACATGAGCGTCATTCTCCACCCGAACGCCCCCCCGTCCGAGTGGATCTCGATCACCTCCTCCGCCGCCGTCGCGGTCTGCCTTGCCGTCGAAGCACTGTCGGAACTTTCGCCTTCGATCAAGTGGGTAAACGACGTCTATATGGACCGCCGAAAGGTCTGCGGCATCCTCACCGAGGCGGTGACCGACCCGGCAAGCGGGCGGATGAGGAGCGTCATCATCGGCATCGGTCTCAACCTCTCGACGGTCAGCTTCCCCGATGAGATCGCCGACCGTGCATCATCGCTTTACGCAGGCGGCAAGCCTCCCTTCAGCCGCGAAGCGCTCGCCGCCGCGATCACAAACAAGCTCTGTTCCCTTTCCGACGATCTCCCGAGCGGCGCTTGGCTTCCGCTCTACCGCGAGCGCTCCTTCCTCGACGGCAAGCCGATCTGCTACACCGAAAACAACATCGCACACACTGCCGTTGCCGTAGGAATCGACGAACACGGCGGGCTGATCGTCGAAGACGAAGCGGGCTGTCGTCGCACACTCTCCTCGGGCGAGGTCACGGTGAGAATCCACAAGCAGGATGCCGACACCCACTGTTGACAGAATCGTCCGAACATGATATAATCAAATAAACAATCGATTCACCCATTCGGTGAATATGGTACACGAAAGAGGTTACGCCATGAAATTCAGAGCATTCATTTCCATTCTCCTTTGCGGTGCACTCGCACTCGGAGCGGTCGCCTGCACGGACGGCAAGGGCAACGATGCCGACGCGTCCGCGCAGACTACACCCGAAGCCAACGAGCCGATCGATCCCGAGGTTGCCGAGCTCGCCGAATATCAAGCTTATCTCGACACGATCGCCTATCCCTCCTACAAGCTGCTCGACGGCAGTGAAGCGCCCGGTTTGGTGGGCAGATGGTTTGAGAAAAAGATCGCGGGTGTGACGCATCAGGTCACGCTGAGCGACGGAAGCTCGCTTCATTTTATGACCAACGGTGCGACCGAATTTGACATTCACTTCACCGTCATCACCACCGGAAAGACCCCCTACTTTGCCTACTCGATCGACGGTTCCGATCCGATCCGTCTGCTCATCACCGAGCCGACCGTTGCCCTCCCCGACAGCGGGAAGCACACCGTCTGCATCTATGCCGACGGCATGACCGAAGGCGAAGGTAAATGGGAGCAGGAAAAGGGCTTTGCCTTTGAGAAGGTCACCGTTTCCGAAGGGCGTGTCTGCGGCATTATGCCCACCAACAAGGTCATCGCTTATTTCGGCGACAGCATCACCGAGGGCATCCGTGCACTCAACATCAACGCAGACAGTGATGGAAATAGCGCGACCAATGCTTATCCCTACTTCTGTTCGAAGGCACTGGGCACTGTCACGTACAACGCTGGCTACGGTGCGAGCGGTATCACCAAAACAGGCTCTTTCAACACCTTTATCAATGCGATCGATTACATGAGCAAGAACGTCGAGGTCGACGAGAACTTCAGACCCGACGTCATCGTGATCAACCACGGCACCAACGACAGCTCCGTCGATGACGCCCTTTTCAAAAATTCGCTCAAACAAGCGCTTGACCGTCTGTTCGAGCGTTATCCCGACGTGCCTGTCTTCTACGCCATTCCCTTTAATCAATCGAAGGCGCAGGCGATCCGTGACACCGTCGCCGAGTACGGCGGTGCGATCACCGTTGTAGAAACCGAAAGATGGCGTCCCCCTTACACCGACGGAATCCACCCGAACGCCACGGGCGCCAGGGTCGCCGGCGAAGCGCTCGCCACTGCCATCCTCCAAACGCTCGGAGCTGACTTTTTCAACTGAAAACGGATGGACAAGGAAATCCCTCGCCGATGGCGAGGGATTTTTAATCGTTCATTCGTCGTTGCCGACGATCTCGTACCGAACGAACGCCAGATGACGGCTGTCGTCCATCCACGAGTTGACGTTGATCGTGCCCTGACCGCCAAACAGCTTTACGAGCGTACGGTCATCCGAGCCGTCGGGCTTCATGATGCGCAGCTCGACGTTCTTATTCCCGGGATGCGAGCTCGGCGGCACCTCAGCGGCGTTATAGGAGATGTAGACAATCATCGTGCAGTCGGGCGAGATGTGGGGAAACCAGTTATTGCGCCCGTTATCGGTCAGCTTGACCACGTTTGCACCGTCGACATCCATGCGGTAGCAGTCCATCAGACCGCTGCGCACCGAGTTGAAGTAAATATACTTTCCGTCGAGCGAATATTCGGGACCGTCGTCGAGCCCCTCCATCGCGGTGAGCTGTCTTTCGACGCCGCCCTCGGCAGGGATGGTGTAGACGTCGTAATCGCCCTTTCTGCGGGCACAATAGGCGAGTGTTTTCCCGTCGGGGCTCCATCCGTGCAGATAGCTGGGCGCAAGCGGTGTGACCAGCCTCGGCGGCTGACTATTTTCGAGATCGATAAGATAAATGCGCGATTCGTGGTCCTCTTCGGTATTGTGCGAGACGGCAAGTAGCTTGCCGTCGGGCGAAAGAACGTGGTCATTGTTGCAGTGGTTGCAATAGCCCGTGTCGATCTGCTCAACTTCCCCACTGCCAAGCCGCATACGGAAGATGTGACCGCCCGCGTTGAAGAAAAGTTCCTTTTCCCCTCTGAAAAAGGGCGCTTCGATGAGGTAGTCAAAGCGTTTGATCTCCCTCGTCTCGCCCGTCACGGTATCGAGCAGCTCGAGAATGCTGATGGTTTTGGTTGGCATAGTTTTTTTCCTCCGTTTTATTTGATTGATTCGGATTATAATTTCTCGGGATCATACAGTTCGAGCAGGCACTTCATTCGGTCAAGTGCTTCCTGCTTTTGCAGAATCACAGCCTGCTCCGCACGGACTTTGGCGTGCTCCGCTTCTTCCTTGGCGGCAGAGACGGGAGCGCTTCGGAAATGGCGCGTTCCTCCTGCAGGAGCGACCGCCGCTCTCCGATGGCAAACACCGACAGCGAGGCACGCTTGGTTTCGAGCTCTCTCAGCCGTTTGACCGCACCGTAAACCCTTTCGTTTGCTTCGCGGCAGGCATCGAAGCTGTTCGGAAAATACTGCTTGCGAAGGCGCTCGCCTGCCGCTTGAAGTTTCGCTTTTTCGTCGGAATGCGCTCCCCAATAGCTGTCATAGGCGATCTTCTGCGCCTCGCTGATTACGATCGGCTTGATTAAGTGTCCATACACCGCATCCTCGAGACAGACGGTTGGTTCGGTCGCCACGACCCGCATATCGCGAGGGTCGTTTGGAGCGGGCGCCCATCCGCAGGGCTGATCGGCGGGCGGACTGTCGAGCAAACAGCCGCATTCTTCGCAAAAATACCGAATCACAACGGGATAACCCGCTTGATGATCGATCTGACGCGCAAGCGCGGTGACATGATCATCCCGCAAAGGGTTCACAAAATGCACGCCGAGCTTGCAGCGCCAATCTTTCGTAACCGATACAGCCGAGACAGCGTTGCCCTTTTTCATCTCTGCCTCGTAGATCGGCTGAATGTGCTTCAAAGCTTCATAGGATACCGCCTTTTTTGCAAAAGACCGCCATGGAAAATCCATAGCGGTCTTTTATGATGCGAATATTTACAAAAGTCCGCTTGTTATCTCTGCACTCTACCCGAGCCGTCGCCGCCTGCGAGCTTTTCGACCTCAGCTACACTGACACGGTTGAAGTCGCCTTCTACCGAGTGCTTGAGCGCCGATGCCGCGACCGCGAATTCGATCGCTTCCTGCGTGGTCTTTCCGCTGAGCAGCGAGTAGATCAGACCGCCGCCGAAGGAGTCGCCGCCGCCTACGCGGTCAACGATATGCAGATGATAGGACTTCGAGAAGCAGTAGTTTTCGCCGTCGTAGAGCATACCTGCCCAGTCGTTGTCGCTTGCCGAAATCGACGAACGGAGGGTGATCGCGACCTTCTCAAAGCCGAACTTGTCGGCGAGCTGCTTCGCAACCGACTTGTAGCCCTCATGATTCAGTTTGCCGCCGTAAATGTCGGTGTTTTCGGCTTCGATGCCGAATACGTCCTTGGCGTCCTCTTCGTTCGAGATGCAAACGTCAACGTACTTGCAGAGCTCGGTCATCGTCTCTCTTGCCTCGGCTCTCGTCCAGAGCTTGCCGCGGTAGTTGAGGTCGCAGGAGATCTTCACGCCCTTTGCCTTTGCCGCTTTGCAGGCGTCAAGGCAGATATCGGCAACGTTCTTGCCGAGTGCGGGGGTAATGCCCGTGAAGTGGAACCAGTCTGCACCGTCGAAGATCTCGTCCCAGTTAAAATCGTCCTTGCCAGCCTCTGCGATCGCCGAGTGCGCACGGTCGTAAATGCAGACCGAGCCGCGCTGAGACGCGCCCTTTTCGAGGTAGTAGATGCCCACACGGTCGCCGCCGCGGACGATCTCATCGGTGTCTACACCGAAATAGCGCAGTGAATCGACTGCCGCCTGTCCGATGGCGTGTTTCGGGAGCTTGGTGACGTAGGTGCTGTGCAGACCGTAGTTGGCCAGCGAAACGGCAACGTTGGCTTCGCCGCCGCCGAAGGTCGCCTGCATCTGGTCGTTCTGGAAAAAGCGATAATAGCCGTTAGGCGCAAGGCGAAGCATAATTTCGCCGAAAGTGACTACTGTTTTCATGCGTTAGCCTCCATTTTTTCAAGTGCTTCCTTTACAAAGAAGCTGCCGCCGATGGCTGCTACCTTGTCAAAGGCAAGGAATTCGTCGATGTTGCCCCTGTCTACGCCGCCCGTCGGGATGAATTTCACCTGCGGGAAGGGTGCAGAGAGGGCTTTCAGTGCCTTCAGTCCGCCGTAGACGTTGGCGGGGAAGAATTTCACGGTCGTGATGCCCAACTCAAGTGCCTGCATAATCTCGGTCGGGGTGACGCATCCAGGATAGTAGGGGATGTTCTTTTCATTGCAGATGTTGGCAACCGCGACCGACAGTCCGGGCGATACGATGAACTGTGCGCCTGCCTCGAGTGCCGCGTTGCACTGCTCGGCGTTGATGACCGTGCCCGCACCGATCGACATTTCGGGGTAGTTTTTGCAAGCGTAAGCGATCGCTTCTGCCGCGCAAGCCGTGCGGAAGGTGATCTCGGCGCAGTTGATGCCGTTGTTCTTTAACGCGGTCAGGATCTTGTCGGTCTCCGACAGTTCCTTGATGACCACAACGGGAATGAATTTTTCCATGATGGTTGAATCCTTTCGGAATTAGTTGGCGGAAAGGGGGCGGGCGATTCATGAATCGCCCCTACGAGGATAGCGACGATTTTTTCTCAAACGGGATGACCCTCTCCGTCGCGCCCATGGCGCACCATCTCTCCCAAAGAGAGAGGCTTTTTGTTCGAGCGAACCTACCGCTCTATTCGTGCCGTGCAAGTATTTGCACGGCATTTTATAAAAGTTCTTTGCGTCGCTTTCTTTCAAGAAAGCGACCGGGGTGCAGGGG